>JBFLZA010000217.1:0-12510 GCA_040756535.1 Cyanobacteriota bacterium | reverse complement strand
CATAAGTTAAAAGGAGCGTTCATGAGAATAGCGATCGCGAAAGAAATTGAAGTCGGTGAGCGTCGCGTCGCCCTAATTCCTGATATTGTTGCCCGATTGGTAAAACAGGGCTTAGAAATCTGGGTAGAAAACGGTGCCGGGGAGGGATCGTTTTTTAGTAATGAGGCTTATGAAGCCGCTGGTGCCAAGATCATTTCTGACGTTGGTATTCTGTGGGGTCAAGCCGATGTTCTCCTGAAAGTTGGCATCCCTAAAGAGCATGAAATTAATCAGATGCGGGAAGGAAGTGTCCTGATTAGCTTCCTGAGTCCCTTAGGTCAACCCGAAACCATACAACAACTAGCGAATCGGAAAGTAACGGCGTTCAGTATGGAGTTGATCCCACGTAGTAGCCGCGCTCAGAGTATGGATGCTCTGTCATCTCAGGCGGGTGTGGCTGGATACAAAGCCGTACTGATTGCAGCAGCTGCTTCACCAAAATTCTTTCCCATGTTGACCACGGCTGCTGGTACGATTAAACCGGCGAAGGTGTTTGTTATGGGAGCAGGAGTTGCAGGGTTACAAGCGATCGCTACAGCCCGACGATTGGGTGCTGTAGTAGAAGCGTTTGACATTCGCCCAGCCGTTAAAGAAGAAGTGCAGAGCCTCGGTGCTAAGTTTGTCGAAGTGAAACTCGAAGAAGAGACTGTGGCAGAAGGAGGTTACGCTAAAGAAATCTCTGAAGCATCCAAACAGCGTACCCAGGAACTCGTCACCGAACACGTTAAAAATGCCGATGTTGTGATCACAACAGCTCAAGTTCCGGGGAAGAAAGCGCCTGTACTGGTTACTGAAGAAATGGTGCAACAGATGCATCCAAGTTCGGTCATTGTAGACTTGGCAGCAGAGCAAGGCGGCAACTGCGCTTGTACTGAACCCGGTAAAGATGTGGTTCGCAATGGAGTCACGATTATTGGGCCGATTAACTTACCCTCTTCCATGCCCGTCCATGCTAGCCAGATGTATGCCAAGAACATTTCTACTCTGTTGCAATACCTGCTTAAGGATGGTCAATTGCAACTGAATTTTGAGGATGACATCATCGGCAGCACTTGCGTTACTCATGCGGGAGAAATTCGGAATCAACGGGTAAAGGAAGCCTTATCTCAGGTTAGTGCCGTCGTTTGACACACCTGAGTGCAGGGAAAGGCGAGATTTCAGCCAGTTTTGTAACAGAAAAGCCCTCTGGACGTTTATGACAACAGCAGTATTGCTTTCAAGTTTGTTTGTATTTGTGCTGGCATCGTTTGTTGGTTTTGAAGTCATCAACAAAGTGCCGCCAACGCTTCACACCCCCCTGATGTCAGGAGCCAATGCAATTTCCGGCATTGCCGTAATTGGGGCATTACTCATCTCTGGCCCCAAAGAATCGAGTATCACTGTAATTTTAGGTTTAATTGCCATCGTGTTGGCAATGGTCAACGTAGTGGGCGGTTTCCTGGTTACGGATCGGATGTTGCAAATGTTTAAGAAGAAAGAGGTGAAGGCATGACTGACTTTCTGCCTACAGGGATTGAGCTGAGTTACTTAGTTGCAGCGTCGTTATTTATCTTTGGCATCAAAAAACTGGGTTCACCAGCAACAGCGCGTCAGGGCAATCTGATCGCAGCAGTGGGGATGCTGCTAGCGGTGGTGGCGACGCTGCTGAATCAACAGGTGTTGAACTATCAACTGATTCTTGTAGCCCTTGCCATTGGCTCTGTAATCGGGTTATTTGCGGCATACAAAGTACAAATGACCCAGATGCCCCAAATGGTGGGTTTGCTCAATGGTCTGGGGGGTGCTGCCTCTGCCTTAGTTGCCATTGGGGAATTCTGGCGGCTGCTGAATAGCGGGGAACCTGTAACCCTTTACGCCACGATTACGATTATTCTGGGCGTCTTGATTGGTGGTGTTACCCTCACGGGAAGTTTAGTGGCGTTTGCCAAACTGCAAGGACTCCTTCCTGGTGCGCCGATGACGTTCCCCTTGCAACAACCCATCAATGCCCTGATATTGATTGGCTTTTTTGTGGCGAGTGGCTATCTCCTCGTTTCACCAGACAATCTCTCCATCTTCTTGGGACTGGTGGTTATCTCTCTTGTCCTCGGCGTCTTGTTTGTCATCCCCATTGGTGGCGGTGATATGCCAGTGGTGATTTCACTGCTGAACTCCTACTCAGGTTTAGCCGCAAGTGCTGCCGGTTTTGTGGTGATGAACAATATGTTGATCATTGCTGGGGCATTAGTCGGCGCGTCGGGAATTATCCTGACCCAGATTATGTGTAAAGCAATGAACCGCTCCTTGACAAGTGTGCTGTTTAGTGGATTTGGGTCGAGTGGCTCTGTTAGCGTTGCGGCTTCCGGTAGCAATACGGATAAGACAGTCAAGAGCGTTGATGCTGAAGAAGCGGCAATGATGTTGGGCTATGCCCGCTCTGTAGTAATTGTTCCAGGCTATGGCATGGCAGTAGCTCAAGCGCAACATTCAGTGCGGGAGTTGGCTGACCAGTTAGATAGACTAGGCGTTGAGGTAAGATACGCAATTCATCCTGTTGCGGGTCGGATGCCGGGACACATGAACGTGCTGTTGGCAGAGGCGAATGTGCCTTATACTCAGCTATACGATATGGATGACATTAATCCTCAGCTTGACGAGACAGATGTGGCTCTGGTGATTGGGGCAAATGATGTGGTTAACCCAGCCGCTCGTAGCGATGCAGCAAGTCCGATTTACGGGATGCCGATTTTGGAGGTGGACAAAGCTAAGCACGCGATCGTGATTAAGCGGAGTATGAGTACGGGTTTTGCCGGTGTCGATAATGAGCTGTTCTACAAAGACAAGACCATGATGCTCTTTGGTAGCGCCAGGGATGTTGTCACACAGCTAGTGTCTGAAGTGAAGCAGCTCTAACGAGAGTTGAACGTTATCAGGTTGAAGGTTATCAGGTTATTTTGAACCTTCAACCTTGACACTTTCCAACCTCAACCCCAATCCTTATCCCGAAATATCAGTGGGAGAATCGGTATGAATGGCTTCTAACTTCATCAAAATTTTGGGCTTGAGCTTTTCAAACTCCTGCTTCAATATTCTTTTACTCAACAGAGGCTGACTGGAGGAGGCTGAGGTATGACTAGAATTTGCCCACTGAATCAGCATTTTACACTGAGCAGGAGCAATGGTTGAACTCATCACATTGGAACATTTTTCCGGCTCTGATAGGGAAAAGAATAAGATACGGTAGGAACCCGATTGTCCCAGCAGCCTAGTAATTTTCTGTCCGAGATCGGTTTTGAGATCCAGGTAGCAAGGAAGCCAGCGAGCACCGTGTTCGCGATTGTGCAGGGCAGTAATCCACAGCACAATGGGATGGGGTGATGGCAAAAATAGGAATTGGTTGTAGCGTGTGCTAACCAAGCGGCTTTGAATATCCTTTTTATTCAGCATCACCCAAAGGGTGGCGAAATGTTCGTTGTTGGCTTTCAGGATATGAGGAAAGACAATTGCGGCTTGGGGTTTATTTTTCGGCCAAGAAGTCGCCAGACAAATTTGATCGGCAGAGAGGGCGCGTTCTTGTAGTGGCTTGGCTGTTGACGGCAACTTGAGCTTGTCTTGCCATTGCTGACTCAGCTTTCGACCATGTTCAAGGCTATCCTCTATGGATCTTAGAACCCGTAGAACTTCCTCGACGCTTTGAGGACGATTGCTAGGGTCTTTAGCCAAACAACTCATCACTAAATTTTTGAGGGGAATCGGCAATTTTAGGTTGGGATTAACCGATTCAAAGGAGCGAGGAGTGATGTAGTGATGGGCTTTGTACCAGCCACCAAATGAATGGGTTTCTCCGACAATCGGCATCTCATTGGTCAGCATCTCAAACATCATCACGCCTAGACTGTAAATGTCGGAGCGTTTATCGAGTTCTTTCCCCTCCATTTGTTCTGGGGAACAATAGGCCAAAGTTCCCATAAAGGAGTGAGTTTGAGCGCCGTCGGATTGCATCAGTTTGGCAATTCCAAAGTCAAGAATTTTGACGAGTTCTCCATAAGAATCGTCTTCAGGTTGAATAACAAGAATGTTGCTTGGCTTGATATCCCGATGAATAATGGGGCTAAGCTTACCGTCAATAACAATACCTTTGTGAGCGCTTTGCAGTCCCAAACAGATTTGGCGGGAAATATTCAAAAACCGAGGTAAGGAGAGGGGTTGCCGTCGAATGATTTCGCTGATGCTTTCGCCTTCCAGGTATTCCATAACGTAAAACGAAACTTCGTTTTCATCTACGCCATAGTCCCTGACACGAACAATATGATTGCTTTTTTCGCCCAGCAGAGCACAGATGGTCGCTTCCTGTATGAAGCGATCGCGCATTTTCTTAGTCAATAATGCCTGGGAGATAAATTTGACGGCAACAGTGACGCCTCCCAAGAGCATATCTTTAGCCTGATAAACCCGCCCCATAGCGCCTTTGCCGATCAGCTTGATCAGTTGATAGCGATTGGCGAGTAAGCGACCATAGTTAGGGTCTGTCGTCATGATTTGTTGTGACAGCTTAGATCGGGTGAAAATGATTTCTATTCATTCGCTTCGTCATGAAGCTGATCGAAGCGTTGAACGGCAAGAAAAGAGAATGAATGAGCGACTACCTATCGTCATTCCAATATAACCAGGTTGCCCCTGATATCAATGAGCTTTTCCCTAGTGAATAAATGAGGAACTAAGCCAAAGAGTACTACTGGTATTCTGGCACGATACCCGTTGCCTGACTCTAGAACAAATTGTAATTCAAGGAACATCTATCGACTGTAGCTGGAGAAGGAGTTACTCAATCGTGTTGAACCCACCACACACTCTAAGAGTGTTACTCAGGTTGACGCTCTAGAGTTGCCTCCATTGTGCTAGTAAGATAGTGACCTGCCATGATGCTACTGGAGAGGTAGTAGGTATTGTCCTTCAGCCGATGACTGGTTTCAAAACCACTACGGCGATGACGATCGCCTAATACCCAATAACGTTGCACGATTGATTCTGGAGTCACCCAGCCCTCGCCCTCCACATTTCCCAAGACACTGTGCTTTAAGACAAAGGTATACTGGCGTTCGCCAGCATCTAGACGCCCCCGATATTGATAAGATATATCTTCGCGCTCACTGTCGGGAAATACTAGCTTTGTGACCATCGTAAACCAATTTTCCCGACCCCAGGCAATGATTGTCATACCTCTAACGGGAATTGGCATTCCATCACGCTCTAGCCAATATCCCTGGAGTGTCCAGCGTCCTGCCTCCAATAAAAAGGTGTGAGCCACGGTGTTACCCTTTGCTTATTATCGAACGAAAGCCTCTATCATTCTCCACACCCAGATCGTTATTGACCAGTAGTTACTAAGAACCACAAAAATCGCTTCCCTTGGTTGTGAACAGAATCAAAGGCAGTAAGTATGTTTAAGTATAACCGTACTCCTTTGACACTCCCACCCGTCGAAGCTGTGGGAGTTCTTGTTTGATTTTCAATGAACAGCTAAAACGGTAGATGCACATTCCCAAGGAGTACGTCTGCCCTTGCCCCGGTGACTTTGGGTAAATTACCGGGAATACCTAAATTACGCCAATAAGCCAAAATTGCAAAAGCGATCGCTTCTTTAAAATCAGCACTCATCCCCATCTCATCTGTGGTTACGACCTGCACTGATGGTAACTGAGCTTGAAGACGTTGCTTCAAGTATAAATTGCGGCTACCTCCCCCGCCCAGCATTACCATCTCAGGCATCTGGGGCAAAAAGCTACGATAGCTGTGGACAATTGAACTCACGGTTAATTCTGTCAACGTTGCTAATATATCCGCTGAACTAAGGTTGTACGCAGAGGTTTGGGCCAAACACTGGTTCAGGTAATCCCAGCCAAACAACTCCCGTCCTGTCGATTTTGGTGGCGAGGCTTGGAAAAAGTCTTGCTTGAGCCACTTTTCGACCAACTCCAGACAAGGAGTGCCTTGACGAGCCCAGTTTCCATCTTCGTCGTAGGTTTGACTGCCTCCTGTAAAATGTTGCACCGCTAAATCCAACAGCGTGTTACCCGGCCCCGTATCCCAACCACAAACCTGTTCTATCCAGTTCCCTTCACGGGCTGGTAGATAAGTGACATTGCCAATACCACCAATATTTTGGATACATCGGTGCTGAGTTGGTGATGAGAGCAGGTAGGCATCTATTTTCGATACCAGCGGAGCTCCTTCTCCTCCCGCTGCAATATCAGCGACGCGGAAATTGCTCACCGTCTGGATACCCGTTAACTGAGCAATCACCTCTCCCCGTCCCACCTGTAGGCTGTATCCGAGTGAAGAGATGGGGAGAGTGGGTACTGCTTGTTTGCTCTGTTGCCCCCCTGCTCCCTCACCCCCTTGAATCTTAGGGGGTCGATGGTAAACGGTTTGCCCATGAGAGCCAATGAGTTCAGCAGGAGCATTGCCCGCTTGAATTTCTTGAGCCGCTTGGGCAAATTGAATAGCGATCGCATCATCTAATTGGGCCAACTGCGCCATGGAAACAGGCGCTCCCTTACAAACCTCCAAGATTTTCTCTTTGAGCCAGTTAGGGTAGGGGTAGGTTGCCCCAGCCAACAGTTCCACGCTCAAATCAACATCCGTACCGGAAATTTCTACTAAAGCGGCATCGATTCCATCTACAGAGGTGCCGCTGATTAACCCAATTACGCTAGTCATCATTCAGCCAATGAAGGATGACTAGTTATTTTACTGCTAATCGAGTCTTGTACCTTCTAGGTTTATCCTGCTGGGGTCAGTGTTTTTTTTCAGTTGCAATAACATGCAAATCTACATCTTTGAGACATCGCACTAATTGCATCACCAATGAACCTCGCCAAAGTAAGTCCCAACGCGATTGCTGAGATTGCCCGATGATGACTTGAGTAATGTGGTACTGGCGTGCCGTCGCTGCGATCGCATCAGCCACGTTTGCAGATTTTACGCGGATGAACTCCCCACCAAATTCAGTGCAAAAATGCTCGCAAGTTTCAATATAGAGGCTTTCATCTCTGGTTAGGAAGCGATCTGGGTGTTGGACAAACAAAGCATATAAACGCGCCCGCATTACATTAGTTAGCCGAGCCCCTCTTCTTAGCAGTTGAGCAGAGTTGGAATAAGTTGAAATACAAACCATAACCCGCTCATGAACATTGCAAAATTGTCCGATAGGTGTAGAAATCTCTGCTGCCTCTTCTATATTGTCAGCGACTTCCCGTAGTGCTAACTCTCTTAAGGCAACTAAATTTCGCTTCTGAAAGAAGTTCTGTAGAGATTGCTCAATTTTTTCGGGAGCGTAGATTTTGCCTTCAATTAACCGTTCTTGAAGTGTTTTTGGCGTCACATCGATCACCACGACTTCTGATGCTTCCTCTAGAATGCGATCGGGAATTCTTTCGCGCACCACAACCCCGGTAATCTTTGCAACTAAATCATTGAGACTCTCTAAGTGCTGAATGTTAACTGTTGAATAAACATCAATACCAGCTTCCAAAATAACCTCAACATCCTGGTAGCGCTTTTCTCGCAGTGAACCGGGGATGTTGGTGTGCGCCAGTTCATCGACGAGTACCAATTGAGGTTGGCGCTCCAAAATAGAATCCGTATCCATTTCCCCTAAAGTGACGCCACCGTGAACAATTGGCTTGTTGGGGATAACCTCTAATCCCACAGCTTTTTGGGCCGTTTCTTCACGCCCATGAGTTTCTAGTAAGCCAATAACCACATCAATGCCTTCTTCCTTAAGTTGATGGGCTTCTTCCAGCATCCGATAGGTTTTGCCCACACCGGGAGCCATGCCAATAAACATTTTGTGCTTACCTCGACGGCGAGGAGAAAGGGTGTAATGAGGTTCAGTACTACTCAATTGATCGGCTATCTCGCTTTTATGAATCATGGGAAAAGGAATTTTTGGATATAGAATTGTAAATTTTATGTGTTTCTTTTACTGTAAACACTATCCTTAAAATTTCAATCTTCCCCTATCCTCCATACTTCCCCTACTTTCCCTGCAACTGCATCATCTTGATCATGGCATCGACTGAGACTCTAGGGTGAGCAATGCCCAGAAATTGCTCTATCTCATAATAGGGGGCGACTTTTGGGCGATCGCGTAGCTCGCATCCGGTTGTTTGGCGTGGGTTTATAGGTTGGATCGAGGTCTGTTGCCACTCGGTAATTCTTCAACGCCTCTTTGCGATCGCCTTCTATTTCCAGCAATTCCCCCAAAAGATTAAACGCCTCAGGTCGGGAGCGATCGCAGCCAATTGTCTGTTTGATGTGGGCGATCGCACCCAAGCGGCAGTCCTCGCAATTCAAAAAGGATTAGTGGCAGCAGAATTGCTAACCCAATAAATCAATCAGGGCGCTTGATCCATTCTTCATCCTCTTCCCTGTGTAAACCTAGGTAAAGCTCGATTGCAAATTAGTGCGTAATGCTAACTAACCGTTGTAAACTGTGCATAACATCACACGCTTAGGTAATTCTCCTCATAGAATATAAGAGAGAACTATCATTCTTACCAAAGGCTTTCGATCACTAAGCGTGCTCAACCAATGCCTGATACTACTCAGGTGCAAGTGTTCGACTGGGCCATGGTATCTTCAAGCGTTTTGCCCCAACTTACTAGTAGACCTCGTTCAGTTCTGAGCCTTAATCAGAGCTTGGTGAGCCTACGCAATGAAATTTCTTCTACCACCTGGAAGAGATTTACAAAATCAGCACAAAACTTTTCTCTTTCACAAGCAGAGGATATCATCTGCCAATTTTTTTTGGAAGAACTCAAACAACAGTCTCCCAATTCAACTTTACAGGAATTTAAGCATTTATTAATTGAGCCAACCGGGTCACTCAACTCCTTGCCTCGCCAAGCTCTAGATTTTATTGTTTCTGCCAACGCTGAGGAAGTCTTCCTCACAACCTTGAAACGGTCTATTTATATTCTGGTCAATAACTGGAATACCGAGAGACAACAACAGTACATACAGCAATTAGTACAACTTCTCTCAACTTCTCTGGATGCCCAAAAAATCTGTACTGTTACACTAAAACGCTTAACACTGTGGCGACGTAGCTTTGTCAACAGCCAAGATTACCAAGATTTGAAGCTATTTGCCTCAAAATATGAAAATCGCAATCAAGAACACTGGAGCCATCGCTACAGCTCTTACTTACTAGTTTCTCAGGCGGTTGATGTGAGAAAACCCCTAGAACAGCAAGAAGCGGCACGAACCTACTCCAAACAACTCAAAGAGCGGTTTAAATTGGAATTGGCAATGTACACCGCTCGCTCTTTGTCTGCACCTTGCCAACAAAATACCTTACCTAACCCAACCAGTCTCGGTGATGAAGTTCTCCGCTTAATTCAGAAAATATTAAACAATCGCAGTCGCTTTAGTTATACTAGTTTAGCGAGAATTTTTATTAACCAAACTCAACAGTTTAGCTACAAAGATTTTAAACAAAGCCTTCTCAATTATTTATTTTTTTCTGCTGATACTCAAGCTTTTTCTGAGACAATCAAGACTCAACTAAGTTGCCAAATAAACTCTTTGTATCAAACTTACGATAACCGAGATTGGGATAATTGTTTGCTGCTGCGAACTTGTAATCGCGTCATCGAATATTTTACAACCGTTGATCGAGAAAATCCTTCTCTACTCTTTATTTTGTTAGCCACTCAAGGTAAAGCTTTAACTTTAGCAATAATTCTGCTAAAAATTGTTTTGATCTGCCCCCAAACTTACACTCATTTAGAATGCTGTCTTGCCCAACTTATTCGATATTATAAAAGCCAGACAGAATCGGAGTGTCAATGGCTCATTCATTTTTTAGAAGTTATTCAGTTGACCTTAACAATTTATGCAGAAGATGTGCGATACGAGTTGGTGAAGATGTCAGATTGTAAGCGAGATATGCCTTCTACTGAGGAGCGGAATACCTATCGAATTTTTTCTCAAATGAAAGGTGAAGCAAAAAAGTATCCCAAAGTAGCTTAATATCCCATCTGGCTTAATTTATCAAAACCTTACCTATCGTTCAGTCTGCTGAACAAAGCTACAATTAAAATCAGCTATGACACAAACGGTTTAGCGAAAAGCAGGCCCTTCTGGAAGAGTTTGGAGATAATCATCCGTAACAAGATTGACGTTTTGTGGACGAAACTGATATTTTTTGAAGACATTGGTAGAAACTAGCCTGCGTGTCCCATTAATAATAATGTAGACTTGAAAATCACTGTTCCTCAACAGAGTTTTATTATTACTAAGGGGTGGTCCTTCTGGATAAGCGGCTAGTTCTTCATCAAATATCTGCTTCACCTCACTATAGTCAAATCCACACTTATCAAACGTCTGAGAATCTGTAATCCATCTACGGATTCCATCCTGAATTAAAAAAACTTCGGAACCACTGCCTTTCACAAGCTGGATGGGCTTTTGATTGGGACCATAAGAAATTGATTGTTGACAGCCGTTGTCTGATGGGCGGTAAACAATCGTATCTGCCCTTACTGATAATTGAATTGAGGCTACGCTAGAAAGAGTGAATAGTGTAACTAGTGAAGTAAAGTGCTGGAATTTCATATAGCCTAGAGTTTTGAACTTCTTAATTACTTATTCATCAAGTAAAAAGAAGATTTCCCAAACCCTGATTTAGGCTAATTCAGAAACTCAACTGGCACAAAAAAATTTCAAGTCTTTACCTTCAACTCCTTGAAATCCATAAAAATAGCTGTGTTAGTTCAGAAATTGTCATACTTAAGAAGTTACTGACAAGTAGCTAAGGTTCCACACAATATTTAACCCCAAGTAAAACATCTCACCAATGTAGTAGTAGAGGCGTGTGGCTACATCAGTTGTGGATATTGAGGGAGTAGGGGAAGTGGTTAGTGCCTCACTATCTCCTTTAAGTACACAACTTTTCACGAACGCAAAGGGCTAGCGTACCTTAGCGTAGCAGACGCTAACGCTGGAAGTTATAGATGGAAGATAGGCGAAATCTAGATGGAAGAAGAACCCTCATCTCTTCAATACGAGAAATTCTCTCCAATAGGCTGGAACTAAAACAGAAAGGGGTTCAAGTTAGCTACGACATCTAGCAAAACTATCCGGACAGTTTCCACGCCAGTGAGTAGCTAATTGTATCACTACAGCCGTTTAAATTCACTTTATACAATTATGTCTGAACTCCAAGAAGCACTAAAATTTATTAAAAAAATTGAATGTGAAAATCCCGGAAAGTCAGCTTATGAAATTGCAAATAAGCTTCGTGGCTATACCAAAAAAGGATACACGACTCAATTATGGAGTATGGCAACTGGGTATCATCAAGACTATATTGAAGGAGAATTTAAGGGAATTCTCAATAAAGAGAAGATGCTATTATGCGCTAAACCGACTGACTTTGGTCATTTGATTGCCGCGCTTTCTGATCAAATCAATCAGCCGGGAGTCAATTGGTCAGATTTAACAAGCTGGACAGGCGACCATACATCATGGGCTGGAGATATTGCCTCAGCTATTACTTGTTATTACTCCAAGGCAGACAACGGTGAAGTCAAAATATTAGAGAATTTTTTGAATAATTTAGCTAGTGATGCAGATTATAGATCTGATATTGGCGCTTATATCGTAGGCGAGATAATTAACTCGGACAAAAAAGCTTCTGTTTCAGAGGCCGTTTATTATTATAGCAATACCTCTTACGCTGAAAATGTAAGGAAGTTTATAAAAGAACGCTTACAGGGAAATATCCAAGGAAATCAACTGATAAATCCAGGGGATGTTGAGGGAGAAATTCGCCGTTCTATATCTACTTTTATCAGGTTACATTCCACTTCTGAAGTATTTAAATCGGTGAAGAACTTGTTAAAACTAAAACCTCAATTAGAAGGGGAAAATCCCCGCTTACCAAGTGGTGTGGATTTACTGCAAGGCTCTCGCCATTTCCTGAGCCACATGGTAAGAGAGGGGGGATTAGATAGTTTGACATTTAAGCCTTACCAGATGCCAGGAATGCCTTGCGTCGGAACAGTAAATTACGATGTCATTGTCTCTTCCTGAATTGTGTTGTTGATAATTCATCATTCACAATTCATAATTTGTGTTGACTTTTGACTTAAGAAGTTGCACAGAAATAACTTAGCTATTTAATGAGGAAAAAGTTAAAGGTGGAAGGACACTAAATCAACCTTTTCCCTTTGCCCCATCTCAAACTGGGGAACTCATTGTTTCGCAAGTTCTAATAATCTACTCCTCGCTTCAAATCTACTCCCTTTTCGCAGTAGTGTTTATGGCAAATCATCTCGGAGTGGACACTTGCCAAGTCGAAGTAGGCAGGTTGATTCACACAGCGACCGGTGATAATGACTTCGGTGTCGCGAGGCTTGCGTAACAAAGCATCTACAATTGGCTCGACCTGCAACAGTTCCAAGTCAACGGTGGGATTGAGTT
>JBFLZA010000216.1:0-12608 GCA_040756535.1 Cyanobacteriota bacterium | reverse complement strand
ATTATCGCTTTACTAATTTTCAGGACATTGAGAAATGGTGGGAAATAATCTTTTGTGTTTATTGGATGATTAGTTTAAATTCCCCAGCTTTTTTGTCCTTAAACCAACCTCGTTCAACTGATGCTGAGATTAAAAATACTACGGCTGATTTCTCTATTCATCAACAATGGAATCATAAAATGGGATGGAAAAATGTCTTGAATAATCTTCGTTTGATTATCCAACCCACTCTTCTATTGTGGTTGATTTCTCCTTGGTTAGACATTTTCCCTAATCATCATTTATGGCTGGGATTTCATGATTTAATTCAGGTCATGAATCAATTTCAACCTTATTTCCCTGATGGATAATCTGGCTTTTTTGTTACTTGGTTACTTCGGAGAGTGACAGAAGAGGGTTATAGCGGTTCTCAGTTGGATGGAATACACCTACTTTGAGAAGTCAGGAGTCAGGAGTCAGGAGTCAGGAGTCAGGAGTCAGGAGATAGATGACTGTACTCCACTCATTTGAGAACTGCCATATGTATGATGAATTCGGAAAAACAGAGGGCACTGAACCCCCTGTTTTTCAGACTACACCACCCCATCACTGCCGCTAGGCAGGCAGTGTGGAGCTTGCGGCGTTTATCTAAAACTTATAGTTAAGTACCTTAATCATTGACCCGCTATCAGGCAAATTGGATGGCTGGAGGGTGATAGTATCGTTGCCAACTCGATTTACGGACATTCCATCCATCAGCGTTAAGAATTCATCCAAGGGGGCAATATCGCAAGCTGATGCATCAGCAGCTTGGGTACGGTACTGAGTCGGAATCACTACTTTGGGAGCGAGTTCACTAATCGCCTGCTTAGCTTCTTGAGGATTGTACGCTTTGGGACCACCGCCTACTGGTACTAGCGCTACATCGGGACGCCCCATGAGGATTTTTTGTTCGATTTCTAAGGGGGCAGCAGCGCCTCCTAAATGGAGAACTTTAATGCCCCCTTGAGTCCACTGCCAAGCGACATTGGTGCCAAAGCGGCGTCCTCCAAAGCGATCATGATCGATACGAATTCCTTCCAATTTGATGTCATCGACCTGATAAACACCAGGTTCGTAGAGAATTTTAGGATTCCCTGGCAGTCCATCAATATCTCCTTCATCGAGAAGTTGGCTGCTGATGAGGACTAAATCAGCAGCTACTTTTGGTGAGCGATACCCAGCCGTACAGCCAATGGCACGAAAAGGATTGACCAAAATTCGCATTCCACCGCCAGTAAACAAAAAGCTACTATGCCCAAGCCATTGTACTGACAGCCCCTTACCGTTGTTTTGCGCCCAAGATGGGTTAAATCCAGAAGCTAAAATTGTTCCCAGTGTCGCGATTGAACCAGCACCCGCGTAGCGCAGCAATTGTCGCCGTTTCATATATTTTTGAATAATTACCCTTTAATGACACAGAGAAGGAAGTTATATAGTCATTAGTATTTTCACTCCATTACTGGAACATCTAACCAGATAATGGTGACTAATAGTGAGGGACTAATAACTCAGAGTTTTTTGTGACGCCGGAAGTGATTCTAAAAAGTTTCGCAATAGCTGTTTGCCAGAAGACGTCAAAATACTCTCTGGATGAAATTGGACGCCTTCAATGTGTGGATAGTTCCGGTGTCTGACCCCCATAATCGTGCCATCGTCTACCCAAGCGGTAATTTCTAGGATGTCAGGACAGGTTTGGCGGTCAATAACCAAACTATGATAGCGAGTAGCTGTAAAGGGACTCGCTAATCCCCGAAAAACACCAACATTGGTGTGATGCACCTCAGACGTTTTGCCGTGCATCAAAACCGGGGCTGAGACGATGTTTCCTCCGAATATCTGTCCAATGCTTTGATGGCCTAAGCAAACCCCCAAAATGGGCAGCGTTGAACCGAGATGGCGAATCAACTCCAGGGAGATGCCTGCATCTTCAGGACGCCCCGGCCCTGGAGAAATCACCACGCCATCGGGATTGAGCTGTTTAATTTGTTCTAAATCAATTTTGTCATTGCGGTAGACCTGTATCTCAGAGGCTACAGGTAATTCAGTCCCTAGCTCTCCTAGGTACTGCACCAAGTTATATGTAAAACTATCGTAGTTGTCAATAACAACGATCACGCCAACCTACTCCTAAAAGGTCTGCCCTTGTGAGAACCAACTACTTATCTTTCCCCTGAAACTGCGATCGCGTTTTGACTAAAACCAAACCGCTTGAATTCGAGCCAACAGTGGCGGAAGTAGTATTACTCCAGCGACCAATACGGCCGCTATTGCCGAGATCAGAACCGCACCGGCAGCACAATCTTTAGCAATTTTAGCGAGTTCATGGTAAGACTGTTTTACCGTTAAGTCAACAACCGATTCAATCGCCGTATTTAACAACTCCATCGCTAGCACCAGACCGCTGGTTAGTGCAATCACAGAAATTTCTATCGGCATTAGCTGTAAAAAAACACCCAAACTCACCGCAAAAGTACCAATAACGGTATGAATGCGAAAGTTGCGTTGGGTGACAAAGGCATAGCGCAGCCCAGTCCAGGCATATTTAAAACTAATGAATAAGGTGGGGGCAATCTGCCAAGCTAAGGCTCGCGTGCGGTTGACAACCGGATCAGAGGAGTTAGGCTTGGGCATCGACAAGTCTGAAGACAGGGACAAGGGGTGCGAAGGGATAAACTGGGATGTAGAAGATTGAGCCTTTTGTAACACCATTGATTTTTGATTCCATTAGGAAGGGAACACGGACTGGATAGGGAGACCCTCATTTTTTGAGGGTTAACTCCACTGCCTGAAGTAGAGTTTCCTGCTGATTTAGCATTTCCCTCAAACTTTCTTCATCTGGATGATCCCAGCCTAGAAGATGTAGGAGACCGTGGGTCGCTAACCAGGCTAGTTCTGTGTGTAAGGGATGCCCCTGCTGTTGAGCTTGTTGATTAGCGGTTTCAACTGAGATCACAACATCACCGAGGTATAAGGGAATAGAAGATTGTAGGTGAGTTGGTAACTGAGGAGAGTTTACCTCCAAGGCGGCAAAAGCTAATACATCTGTCGGTTGATTTTTGTGACGATACTGAGCATTGAGGGTTTGAATTTCTGCATCCTCAGTGAGGCGAAGACAAAGTTCGTAGGACCCAGCTGGTGGAAGAGTAGATTGCAATGCTTCGAGCCAGCGCTGGAACCAATGTTCCCAAGTTTCTGTGGAAATAGCAATATATTCAGTCTCGCTAGCCACTGATCGGGACGCTGTAAAAAAACAATCTTGGACGCTGACTTCGACTTCCACTTTTGCTGTAGCTCCTAAGGCTTTTTTGCCAGGGGTTTAACGGGTTAGGTAAGCAAGACCAACAAGTACAGCCAATAGCCCAAATGTTGTCAGGAAAAAATGTTGTAAGGATTTACCTCGCTTACGCACCATGTTACGCATTGCCAGTTTGACGTAACTGGTTTTTGGTTCAGTTGAGTCTGATGCCGTAGGAAGGGTAGATTTTTGAAGCTCTTGCTCTGGGGAGGCGATCGGTGAAGATGGCTTGCTCATAAAAAAACTATAAGTCTACCGCAAGGGTTATTTTCTGACTTTAATGTAACAGCTTGCTTAACAATTGCTGCTAAATTATAGCGGTTCTCCTAAAGGATAAAATACTCCTCCCGATAGGATAAAGGTAGAGGAGTGATACCGAGTTGCGTTCAAAGTATAGTAGACTTCCTCAAGGGAAGGGGGAAACGTTTCTTTCTTTATTGACAAGCTCAAGACCCGCCATTTCCCCTCTACTGGAAGTATGAGGATTCTTGGCGGGGGTACAACATTCAGGACAAGGTGAGTTTGGTCTTCATTCAGGAGAGGAACGAATTTTGCCTGGATCTCCACCAAGAGGTGGAACTCACTGGTTTTAAGTCAACTGAGTTTCCTGGCGCAGGTAGGCTTCGATAAATGGGTCGAGGTCACCGTCAAGGACATCGCTGACTGCCGAGGTTTCAACATTAGTGCGTAGGTCTTTTACCATTTGGTAAGGATGGAAGACATAGTTACGAATTTGGTTACCCCAAGCCGCTTCTACCATATCACCTCGAATTTCGGCAATTTCTTTAGCGCGTTGCTCTTGAGCAATGATAAGCAGCTTCGCTTTGAGAATGGCAAGGGCTTTTTCTTTGTTTTGCAGTTGGCTTCGCTCTTGGGTACAGCGCACAGCAAGTCCCGTGGGAACATGTACGATCCGCACGGCAGTTTCCACCTTGTTGACGTTTTGTCCCCCCTTACCGCCAGCACGGGAGGTGGAAACTTCTAAATCTTTCTCTGGAATGTCAAGCTCAACCGAACTATCGATCATCGGCATCACTTCTACGCCAGCAAAGCTGGTTTGGCGCTTGCCATTAGCATTAAAAGGAGAAATTCGCACCAGTCGATGCGTTCCTTTCTCTGCTTTTACATAGCCATAGGCGTAACGCCCGTCAATTTCCAGAGTGACAGACTTAATTCCCGCTTCGTCCCCTTCAGAGAGTTCGGCCAGTTGTACTTTGTAACCGTGCTTCTCTGCCCAGCGGGTGTACATTCGCAGTAAAATTTCCACCCAATCTTGGGCATCCGTTCCCCCAGCACCTGCATTGATGGTAAGAACAGCACCTTTAGCATCGTAGGGGCCAGATAGCAGTTGTTCTAACTCCCAGCGATCGAGTTCGTGGTTGAGCTGAGTTAGGTTAGTTTCAGCTTCTTCCAGTAGAGATGCGTCAGTTTCTAGTTCTAGCAGCTCTAAAACTGCCTTGGCATCTGCTAACTTGGCTTGCCACTGGTTGTACTGCTCTATGTTGGATTTAAGGTCGTTAAGTTCTTGAAGCGTTTGCTGGGCTGAAGACTGATTGTCCCAAAAATCGGGTTGAGCTGCCAGTTGTTCCAAGTCGTGGATTTTTGCGTTGAGAGCGGCAATGTCAAAGATAGTCCTGGGTTTTACCCAGGCGCTCCGACAACAATTCAACTTCGCGTTTGATGTCTAGTACTTCCATTTGAGATTTCAATCCCTTTTGCACTTAAGGGCTGCATTATTAATTCTATCTAGAGTCTGCCATATAGAACATACATATAGGGAAGTGGTATTCCGTACCCCTATTACAGCAACCTAGGCAAAGAGCGGTTGAGTGTACGCAGTTCATGAGTGGCTATTTAGTGCGTGACGCTTTGCCCCCAAGTTGATCATGATCATGAAATAGCCCTGTTACAGCGATCGAGATAAATTTGAGCGGCTGTATCCTCTGGGTTAAGGGTTAAGACTTGTTCAAACAGAGTTGCTGCTTTCCTAAAAGAACGCAAATTGTAAAGCAGCAACGCCTCCTCAAATTCCGTTTTCGTGACTAACTTTTTATCTCGGATTTTAGGTGGATCGGCATCAAATATCTCATAAACACTCACCGCTGCTGATTTTCCTTTAACCTGAACCCGCTCTATGATGCGAAAGGTATATTGGTTCACATCATTTAATTGTGAAAATGTATGGTGAGAAATCAACAATGAAACGCCATAATTTTTAGTTAATTTTTCAATACGAGAGGCTAAATTTACCGCATCGCTAATGACGGTGCTATCCATGCGGTTTTGCCCCCCAACCGTACCTAACATCAAAGAACCCGTATTGATACCAATACCAATCTGAATCGGTGCATAACCAGAATTAGCACGATGTTGATTATATTCGGTAAGTTGGTGCAGCATGGCAATTCCGGCTTTAACTGCATCATCTGCACTACCGCTAAATAAAGCCATAATCGCATCGCCAATGTATTTATCAATAAAACCCTGATGTTCGATAATCAAAGGCTCCATGCGGCTCAAGAAAGCATTAATAAATTTAAAATTGTCTTGTGGAGTCATGCTTTCCGATAGGGTAGTGAAGTTCCGAATATCGGCAAAGAGTACCGACATCTCCTTCTGCACTTGGTCACCTAATTGGACATCGACAATGCTTTTATGCCCCAGAAACGAGAGAAATTCATTAGGTACAAAGCGACTCGCCGCATTGGTTAATTTTGATTCAGCCTCTAGGGCAAGTTCCAAATTGCAATTGAGTTCAAATAGTTCTTCAATGAACTTTTTCCGATCTGCCTCTGCCTGTTTGCGTTCCGTGATGTCTTGAAAGGCAACGATCGCATATGCTACATTTCCCTTTTCATCAAAAATGGGTGTACCCCAAGCTTCAATGGGGATACCTTTGTCTTCTCGGCGGATTTCTATATCGTCAGCAGTCGCACTCTCACCCCTTAATGCTTTCACGGCGGGCAATTCTTGTGTAGGGTACGTCCCATCGGTTCCCGCTTTATAGACTTGATAATCTTCTGCTGTTAGCGCGGCTGGGTTTTCCGGGAAAACGCCTTTACTCACTAATTGATGTGCCATGCGATTGCGGTAGTAGAGTTTGCCACTAGCATCAAGTACTGACACACCAACTGGCATGGCTTCTAAGAACTGAGTCAGCTTCCTCTCACTTTCGGTGACTTCTGAGTAAAGTTTGGCATTTTCAATTGCGATCGCCGCTTGGGAGGATAATAGTTTTAATACTTCCAACCTGTCGGGGGTAAACGCTCCTGTGGTGAGATTATTTTCCAGGTAAACAATACTGATGAGTTTGCCTTGATTAATCAGGGGAAAACACAAAATCGATTTGGGTTGATTTTGGATGATGTAAGAATCTTTGGTAAATTGACCTTTACGAGTCGCATCATGTAAAACGACAGTTTCCTGTGTACGGGCAACGTAATGGATGATTGCGGGAGAAAGCAGAGGCGTATTATCCTGCGTCCCTATTGATTCAATGGGGATTGACTGCAATACGGTGACGTTAGGCTGCTCTACACCTCCTTGTGCCTCAATCAGCAGTTTTCCCGTCTCATTCCCTGTCTGAGGCAGGGAATGCAAAATCAGAAAACCTTTTTGTGCTCCAGCATTCTCGATCAGAATCTTCATTAATTTTGCCAATAACTTATCCAGCATCATTTCACTGGAAATTGCTTGGCTGGCTTTCATTACCGTTGCTAGATCTAGTGCTTCTGAACTCCCGTTGCTCGTTATGGTTGGATCGGCAGAGGTCTTGGTGTCAATCGTGCCCGTGCTGGTTTTCGCTGTTCCTAACCCAGCAGTAGATCCGTTATTATCAGATTTTCTGGACAGTAAATAGGGATATCGCGCCTCCAAATCCTTGACTTTAGCTATTGCCCCCCATTGCTGATAGCAATAACGAGCATCCAGCATATAAACCCGTGCGATCTTGACTTTACCTAAACCCAGATAAAACTTCGCCGCTAGTTCGTGAGCTAGGGCTTCTTCATTGATGTACTCATGTTCCTTCGCCAGTTCAATAGCGCGATCGTAATAGTCTATTGCCTTAGTGTTATAACCGAGAACTCGATGTCGTTCTGCTTCCACCAAATAAAATTTATGGAGGTGAGTCATTGGAGCGTAATGCGCCCATTTTTTTATCTTTTTTTGGTTAGCTTTAACCTTTAGTAGAATTTTTTTCTGTTCGGGCTTGGAAGCATTGGAATATATAGCTAGATGGACGAGAGAAGAGTAGAATTGACCCAGTGGAATACTCCCGACGGCACTATCTAGAGATTTTTCTGCCAACTTGGCATTTTCCAAAGCTTGCTGATAGTCTTGAAAAAGATAGCAAAGAAATAGTTTATAAAAATAAAGAGAGTGGCAAATGTTTTGAGCATTCGCCTCAATATGAAGAGGCAGCATTTTTATTTCGTCATAACTTTCGCCAATTAAACGACACTTATCTTCAGCCCGATCCATTAAGTTCAATACAACTTGCCGATTGAGTTGGTTATAATAAAAGGCTGTTTCTTGCCCCAGTTGCCTTAGGGTGTTACTGTACATTGCCATCTCTCGTTCCAGCCTTGCTAATTCCTTACCCAATACATAGGAATGGTAGGAATATACGCATACAGAATAAGCAGCGTATTCTAAATCTCCAGTTTCCAATCCAATTAAGTAAGCATCCAGCAAAGGAGTTAAGGTCTCTTTAAGATGCTCTTTCCAATGTTTTACAAAGTAATTAACGACAAGAAAGGTTCTAGCTTTTAGATCTTTGGCATTGAATTTATCGAGTAAAATAAGAGCGAGTTTACCAAATTGATAGCCGGATTCAATATCTCCTACTGCTTCCCCAGAGAGGATTAGCCCATAAGTAGCATAAGCATAAGAGGAAGTAGCTGTATTGCCATATTTTAATGATAGATTGACCTGTTTAAACACAAGCAGTGCGAGCAGTTCAGGCGTCGTAAAATAGGCAGCAGAAACTACACCTGATAGGATACGCATGGCAGCTAGCTTGTAAGGGTCGGTCATTTCTGGTAACTCGACCAAATTCTCAATTCGTTTTCCTGCCAAGCTTAACTTTGTTTTTACCAGCTCAAGTAAAATATCCAATTTATTGGGCTTTTTGGGAAACTTAATTCCCAACATCTTCAATACTGCTAGTGCGGTTTTGACCGCTTCCAAGGGTTTGTTATGCACCGTATAGGCTTGGATCTTGACTTCATAAACGCTCACTTTGTCCAACAGCGTTTTTGCTTGTTGCAGTACAACACAAGCCAATCTCTCCATTTCATCAAAATCACCGCTCAAGCTAGCCGCTTCTGCTGCTTCTACATAGAGTGATAACGTTAGGTCATACTGTCTTTGCCAGCTATCGGTACTGAGGTAATTTATGCCTAGTCTTAAGTAATTCCAGGCTGATTCATAGGCGGCTGATGCCTTTGCTTTTTTGCCAGCGATGAGATTTAATTGAGCTAACTCATCTCTTTGTAAGTGAGTAGCGATTAGTTCAATGCCGCAATTCAGTTGATTGACAATATCAAAAATCTTCTGTTCTCGCACCTGTTGCGGCGTATTTTCCAACAAAAGCTGCCCGACTTTCCAGTGGACTGATTGCTTGTCTTCTGGAGGAATCAGGGAATAAGCAGCTTGCTGGATGCGATCGTGGGCAAATTTGTATTCAACAAAGATTGGAAATTGGGAATTAGGGATTAGAGATTGGAAGTTGAGGGCATCATTTTGACGTTTGGCTTTTGACATTTGGCTTGAACTGTCCATTTCCCATTCCTCAATCACCTTATAGGCCTCACTTAAGGGAAAGACTAGACTTTCTGCAACAGCTTCGTGCAGGTCAAGTGCAGTTTCTTGGGGAGATTTTTCTAAAACAATTGCCAAGGTTTGCAGGTCAAACTGATTGCCTATTGCCGCAGCTAGCTGTAACACCCGTTGAGTAAAAGCACTCAACCTTTGAATCTTGTTAGCCATCAGCTCCACCACATTATCGGTGATATCCCGCGCTTTAATCTGCTCTAAATTCCACTGCCACCTGCCTTGAGGTTCCCCTATTTCCTCCTTGCTAAGGAGGGAAACCGTAGATGAGGTGGGAGCTTTAATAAAAATGGAGGATATGACGGGGGTAGAGTTAAACTTAATCAACTTTTCGGTATAAAGAGATTTTAAAAACTCCTTCATGAAAAAGGGATTTCCCCCTGTTTTGAGCAAGACTAATTCAGCTAGAGAAATTATCTCGTATGGAGGAGATTTAAGGGTGTCTGAAATGAATTGATTGACATGGAACAAGTCTAGAGGTTTAAGGAAAATGCAATTGACCATGACCCCAGATTGTCTTATCTCATCCACCGTTAACATCAACGGATGAGCCGAACTCACTTCGTTATCGCGATAGGCACCAATGAAGAACAAATATTGGCTATCAGGTGCTGTCATGAGTAACTTAATTAGTTTCAATGAAGCGACATCTGCCCACTGCAAATCATCGATAAACATTACTAAGGGATGTTCGGGTTGAGTAAACACCTTAATAAAGTTTTGAAATATTAAATTAAAGCGGTTTTGAGATTCAGCTGGCGCTAACTCTGGCACCTCTGGCTGCTTACCCACAATCAATTCCACTTCCGGAATCACATCAATAATAACTTGACCGTTGGCACCGAAGGCGCGTCTAAGTTTTTCTCGCCATTGAGCAAGAGATGCTTCCGTTTCAGTTAAAAGTTGCCGCACTAAATCTGAGAAGGCGCTGACAATAGCTGAGTAGGGTATATTGCGCCCAAACTGGTCAAATTTACCTGAGATAAAATTTGCTCGATACCTAGTAAGAGGTTTATAAATTTCTTGCACCAGTACTGACTTACCAATACCCGAATAACCGGACACCAGCATCATTTCGACTTGAGGTTGAGCATTGGTGACTTGGGAAGAGGGCGTGGGGACATTTTCACTCTCCGTGTCTCCGTGTCTCCCCATTTGTGCGTCGCCTTTACCTGCAACTCGCTCAAACGCTGTCAGTAAAGTTTTAACTTCTGCCTCTCGTCCATACAGTTTTTGCGGAATCTGAAACTTATTGGAAATATCGTGACGACCAAGAGAAAAATTTAAAATCTGGTTCTTATTTTGTAACTGAAAAAGACATTCTTCTAAATCTGCTTTAATTCCCCAAGCACTTTGATATCGCTCCTCTGCTGTTTTCGCCAACAACTTCATCACAATATTTGAAACAGCTTGGGGGATTTTTGAATTTATTTCGTGCGGTGGAATGGGTTGTTTAGCGAGGTGACAGTGGACTAACTCGATTGCATCAGTAGCATCAAAGGGTAACTGATGAGTAAGCAGTTCATAAAACGCGGCACCGAGAGAGTAAAAATCAGAGCGGTAATCCAGGGAACGGTTCATTCTTCCCGTTTGCTCTGGTGAGATATAGGCTAGAGTTCCTTCTAAAATATTCGGATTTTTGATTGTAGGGTTTTCGTGGGAAAAGATGGAGGAAATGCCAAAATCAATGAGTTTAAGCTGCTTCGTGCGTGGATTAAAGACGATATTCGATGGATTAATATCTTTATGGATGATATGTTTGCTGTGAATCTCACCTAAAACTCTAGAAATATTGGTAGCGATAAGGAGAAATTCTTTGAGGGTAAATATTTGATCTTTTAACAAAATTTTTAAGGATTCACCCCCAAAATCTTCAAAGATTATTACTAGAGTGTTTTGATACTTTTCCAGGCTATAAGCCTTGACAACTCCTCCGAGCTTGAGGTTGTGAGTGATTTTATATTCCTGCTTGTATCTAATAATTTCCTCTGGCGTGGGGTACTCTTCCTTCAGAAACTTGAGGATAACCGCTTGATTATCCTCCTGTCGGATGCCCCGATAGACGAGGGAATTGGCGCTTTCGTAGATTTGGGTGAGAATCTGGTAGCCTAGTAGGGCGATCATTGTTCTGACTTCTCAAAGTATCTTTTGAGTCAATACAGAAAGGGAAAAGGGAGAGGAAGAGGTTTGGCCTCTCCCTCTCTATTTACATGATTCAGGTTTTTCCCTGACAGTCAGGATTGTTTTCCCAAGCTCCGTATTAAAAGCTTCTTGGGAAATTATTGAAAAAGGGAATCAAGTAAAGTTGTTTCTATATTTTTATAGTATATCTATCTAACCATTGGATATTCAAAGTAAAAATATCCTATTAAAGATAGATGCAAATAACGATTATCTGTAAATATCGTACTCATACCCATAAAAACTTTGTCTAAAGAATATTAAGTATAAAAAAATGTTTATTTTAGGAGTTCGGGCGAAACATAATGTAGTTTTCTACACCCCTTATATTCACCTGCGCTGTTAGATGATATCCAAAGTATTTATATAACGCCACGTTTTGCGGGTTCGCTGTTTCCAGATATACACCTATTGATAGAGGATGTGCTTCTGAACAGGCATGAAGTGCATCAAGCAGAGTGCGTGCGTATCCTTTCCCCTGGAAATCTGGGTGTACACCCAAGAAAATCAGGTAGTGATGAGGCTTTGGGGGGTGGTAGCTTTCTAAAATTCTCACGCTTTGCCAGATATGCCAAGCTACAACTGGACTGATACCAAAGCTTACTTGTAATAACCACCAAATTTGCGACCAAAGAGGAAAACAGCTTTCTGGTTCCTGGATGACAGCAACACCTATGACTTGTTCATCTTTTGTTATACTCAACATCGGTTGGTTCGCTACCGCTTGCAGCGCGAACCCACTCCGAAACAAGAAGTGCAATCGACGATGCAATTCTTCACCTTCTGCATGGCAAATTTGACTTAGACCAGAGCCTTGTGCAAACGCAAGAGCAAGCAGATGTGCCATTTCATCAACTTGGGAGGCATCTAATTGATCAGCATTAGCCTGATGAGGATGTTCTGATTGTTTTTTCATAGCATTATTTGATTAGTCATTGGTCAAGAGGTCATTGGTCATTAGAGGTGCATACCGAACTGCTTCGCCCCAGGGCAAAGATAGCTCCTTATGGGCGGCCCCAACTCAGGACTAAGGACTAATTTCAACCACGATAAGAAGGTAAACGTGGTTAACTCTCGTACTAAGACTAATGACTAATGACGGAGAATGATAGATTTTGGATTTATTCTTTTTGTTTCATGCCCATCTCCTTCTAGAGCGCCCGGACAGAAATATAGCAAAAGGCAGAAGGCACAAGACAGAAGACTCTTATGTTTATTACTGCTATATGGTCGTTTGGGCCGTTAAATCTGTCCTAACCTTTATGGCGACAGCTAT
>JBFLZA010000215.1:0-12724 GCA_040756535.1 Cyanobacteriota bacterium | reverse complement strand
AAACTCTGCACCAAGATTTACCGCAAAGCTGGTTATTCAGAAATTCCCACAATCAGCGATGCTGCTCAACTTCAGCAGTACATTCCCCGCATCCAAGAACAGTTACAGAAGCCAAACCTAGCCTTGATTTTGCATGGCTGTGAACCCAACGAACATCTGATTAACTTCTGTTACAGTCTTGCCGATTTAGACATAGGACTTTACATCGGTTTGATTACCAGCCAACCTATAGAACAACCCCTGAAAGGCTTTCTACCTAATCAAGACAATCTTTTCAGTGCGATTCAAAGCTGGATTAGTGAGATCGGTTGACGTAAAGTGCAGTGCGACAATGCGATCGCACCAACTCCACCTGAATCGCTTCTGAAAAAAATTTTGCCCTAAATGTTCCATTGCCCTGTTGAGTGGGAACTCTAATAAAAGACCAAGAAAAGCTGCACCTAAACCTCAGCCTTTTCGTCCTCCATCCATCCAACTCATTACAGGAATTCCATCATGCCATACCAAAACATCACCGCCACCCTTTCCGACGCGGATATCCAAGACATCAAAGCAGCACTCCAGACAATTCAACAAAAGCTGCCCTTCCTCGTTAACCTGACTCCCGACGAAAAGCGATCGCTGGTTAAAATGGGCGATAAAAGTTTAGCCTTTGTCAACAATAGCCTCTCTGCTGCCCAAACCAATCGCGACATCCTACCCGCCAATTTTGATGTAGAGGAATTTACACGAGATTATCAACTCTCCCTTGCCCTCACCGAACTGTTAACCGGACTGCGACAACTAGAGGAACAGATGGACGATACCCTCATGGCAGTGGGTAGCGAAGCCATGAACAGCAGTTTAACCGTGTATAACTATGTGAAGACGGCAGCAAAGAATACTCCTGGACTAAAAAGAGTCGCTGAGCAGTTGGGTGAACGCTTTAAAGCCATCAAAGGTAGAGCTTCCAAAGTCACTGCTGTCTCTTAGGATTGAAATCATTTCATACACGAGGTTCAGAAACTCCTTATTGCAGTTGTGAGTCTCTTTAATCCAGTTCAATAACCTCTTGAATCAAGCTCTGAGCCTCTTTAATGGAGTTCAGAGCTTCTTTAATGGAGTGCAATAGCTCCTTTAATGGAGTTCAAAGCCTCTTTAATGGAGTTCAAAGCCTCTTTAATGGAGTTCAGAGCTTCTTTAATGCAGTTCAGAGCTTCTTTAATGGAGTGCAATAGCTCCTTTAATGGAGTTCAAAGCCTCTTTAATGGAGTGCAATAGCTCCTTTAATGGAGTTCAGAGCTTCTTTAATGGAGTTCAGAGCTTCTTTAATGGACTTCAAAGCCTCTTTAATGGAGTTCAGAGCTTTTTTAACGAGTATGGGAATCGTGTACTTAGTCTAAAAATTGAAACTGATTCGCACAATAGGAGCTTTAAACAGACTTGAGTTACGATAACGCCTGTAAATATCTTGCCGAAACATACCCCCAGGAATTTGCTCGTTGGCTCCTGGCAAGTGAACCATCAGAAATCCGAGTATTGAAAACCGAGTTGACTTTAGAGCCAATTCGGGCGGATTCCCTTTCATTCCTGAGAGCCGCCAACCAAATTTTACATCTAGAGTTTCAAACCTTACCCGTTTCCAAACCACCGATGCCTTTGCGAATGCTGGATTATTCGGTGAGACTGAAGCGCCAATATCGATGCAGCGTAGTGCAGGTGGTGATATTTTTACAAGAAACAACGAACGAACTAGCTTTCACTGAAGAATATCGAGACGAAACAACGGTTCACCGCTATCGAGTCATCCGCTTATGGGAGCAGGACTCATCCTTATTTTTAACAAATCCTGCCCTTTTACCGCTAGCGGCTTTAACCAAAAGCGACTCACCCCAAGCCCTACTAGAAAACATTGCAGAACAAGTTGCTAGCATCGAAGATATCGAGCAAAGGCAGAATATTGCAGGTTGTGCTGGAATTCTAGCTGGTTTAAGGTTTGAAGCAGATTTAATTCGGCAAGTTTTTCGGGAGGAAATGATGCGGGAATCTGTGATTTATCAAAGTATTCTGCAAGAGGGAAAGCAGCAAGGATTAAAGGAAGGATTACAAAGATTACAGGAAGAATTACAACAAGAAGCGCTGACATTGGTAATGCGGTTGTTACAGCGACGTTTCGGCCCGCTGGAAGCTCGTATTATTGCTAAGCTTCAAGTCCTATCTAGAAAGCAGTTGGAGGATTTAACGGAAGAGTTATTAGATTTTTCAACGGTAGAAGATTTAGATGCTTGGTTGGGTTATCCCAGAATCGAGAGCGGCTGAATCGTTAACTCATATCGTGTCCGGTTGAATAGCCCTAGTTAGGACTGACGCGGAGACGCAAAGACACGGGGACGCGGAGAAGTTTGTAATGGCACGGCATTTCCGTGCCCCTACGATATTTTATGCTTGCCGAGAACTGCTAGATGCAAGGGCAGCTTACTTGCGCCTGCGATCGCTCAAAATAGAGGGGCGGATATCAAGATGCGATCGCTCTTTATGCTAAACCTCAAAACCCAGTTCGGTGTACTGGAATGCACTTGATAACTAATCCTCAAAGTATAATAGAGGATTGCGCTACTTGATAAAAGGTTGGGTATGCCGTTGTCGCGTCGGTAGTGGAAAGCAACGAAACACCCCAACTGCCACCAGTTTGACCCAGGGAGTCATAGTATTTGTGATTGTACAAGCATCTGACCGCACTTACGAAGCCAAGACCCAAGAAATTGCTAGACAACTGTTGGAAGCTACACGGGAAAAACGCTCCTTCTTTTCCCAAGTATTTGACCAAATGCGCTTGGATGACAAGTTGCTAGCTTGGGCGATGAGTAACCCTGGTTTGCGGGTACAGTTGTTTCGCTTCATCGACACGTTACCCGCTTTACGCAGTAAACCGGAAATTGCCCGTCACTTACAAGAGTATTTGGGGGATGAGTCTGTTGAACTGCCATCGGCGTTGAAAGGTATGCTCAACTTTGCCCAACCTGACTCGGTGCCGGGACAGGTGGCGGCAACCTCAGTTGCAACTGGCGTGGAAACGTTAGCTCATAAATATATTGCCGGTGAAAACATCCAACAGGTACTCAAAACGATAGAACGCCTCCGCAAAGAGAAGATGGCGTTCACCATCGACTTATTGGGAGAGGCGGTAATTACTGAAGCAGAGGCCCAGTCTTACCTGCAAAGTTACCTGGATTTGATGGAACAACTGACGCGGGAAGCGCAGAAGTGGTCAACCGTCAAGGAAATTGATGTTGCAGATGGTGAACCTTTACCCCGCGTTCAGGTATCGGTTAAATTAACGGCTTTTTACTCCCAGTTTGACCCCCTCGACCCAGAAGGGAGTAAAGATAAAGTATGTGATCGCATTCGGACTTTATTACGTCGCGCTAAGGAATTGGGTGCAGCCATTCACTTTGATATGGAACAGTATGTCTATAAAGACATGACGCTGGCCATCCTCAAAGATTTGTTGATGGAAGAAGAATTTCGTTCTCGCACTGATATTGGGATGACACTGCAAGCGTATCTGCGAGACACGGAAAAAGACGCCAAGGAATTGATTGCCTGGGCGAAACAAAGGGGTTATCCCATTAGTGTGCGCTTGGTGAAAGGGGCGTATTGGGACCAAGAAACGATTAAAGCTGCTCAAAAAGATTGGCCGCAACCGGTTTACAACGATAAAGCCGCTACCGATGCCAATTTTGAGACGATAACTCAGTTATTGCTAGAAAATCACGAGTATATCTATTCTGCGATCGGGAGTCATAATGTGCGATCGCAAGCCCACGCCATTGCTATTGCCGAAGAACTCAACATCCCCCGCCGCCGCTTTGAGATGCAAGTCCTTTACGGGATGGGCGAACCCTTGGCGAGAGCACTGGTTAAACGCGGGCATCGCGTGCGGGTGTATGCACCCTATGGAGAACTCCTGCCAGGGATGGCTTACTTAATTCGGCGTTTATTAGAAAATACAGCCAATAGTTCCTTCTTGCGGCAAAGCATGGAAGACCGGCCCATTGAGGAACTGTTAGCGCCGCCAGTAGGAGAATCCTCCCAACCGTCCCACGTTGCTAAGGAACTCAGAGGCGTGTTCCCCAATGCCGCTGATACCGATTATGCCAAGGAGGAAGAAAGGAAGGAAGCACAGCAAGCGTTTGCAACCGTCCGGCAACAACTGGGTAAAACTTACTTGCCTCTAATTAATGGGGAGTATCAAGAAACTCAAGATTACGTCAATTCCGTCAATCCTTCCAATCCCAGTGAAGTGCTGGGGAAAATTGGACTCCTTTCCATCGAACAAGCGGAACAAGCACTGCAAGAGGCAAAAGCCGCATTCCCTGGTTGGCGGCGGACACCCGTGAGGGAACGCGCTGGGGTATTGCGTAAAGCAGCAGAATTAATGGAACAGCGTCGCGCCGAACTATCTGCCTGGATTGTACTGGAAGTTGGCAAACCCGTGCGGGAAGCAGATGCGGAAGTCTCCGAAGCGATTGACTTCTGCCGCTACTATGCCGACGAAATGGAACGCCTCGACCAAGGGTATAACTATGATATTGCCGGTGAAACCAACCGATACGTTTACCACCCCAGAGGCATTGCCGTTGTCATTTCTCCTTGGAACTTCCCCTTTGCTATCGCCACAGGCATGACTGTTGGTGCGCTAGTGGCGGGGAATTGCACCCTCCTCAAACCCGCTGAAGTTTCTTCTGTGATTGCCGCAAAACTTGCAGAAATTTTGGTTGAGGCGGGGATACCCAAAGGCGTGTTTCAATACGTCCCAGGCAAGGGTTCAAAGGTGGGTGCTCACATGGTTAAGCATCCGGATGTCCACTTGATTGCCTTTACCGGTTCTTTGGAGGTAGGTTGCCGCATTTTCAACGAAGCGTCAATGGTGCAACCGGGACAAAAGCATCTCAAGCGAGTGATTGCCGAGATGGGCGGGAAAAACGCGCTTATTGTAGATGAAAGTGCTGACCTTGACCAAGCCGTTGTCGGTGTGGTGCAGTCGGCGTTTGGCTATAGCGGTCAGAAGTGTTCCGCTTGTTCGCGGGTGATTGTGTTAGAACCTGTGTATGATGCCTTTATAGGACGGTTAGTAGAAGCTACGCGATCGCTCAATATTGGCCCAGCCGAAGCCCCCAGTACTCAGGTTGGCCCCGTCGTTGATGCCAATGCCAGAGACCGTATCCGCGAGTATATCGAAATCGGGCGTCAAGAAGCGGAAGTGGCTTTGGAGATGCCAGCATCGGATACCGGTTACTTCATCGGGCCCACAATCTTTACGAACGTTGCACCCGATGCCAAGATTGCTCAAGAAGAAATCTTCGGCCCCGTGGTTGCTGTAATTCGGGCGCAGGATTTCCAAGAAGCGCTCGATATTGCCAACGGCACTAACTACGCCCTAACGGGGGGATTATATTCTCGGACGCCTTCGCACATTAATCAGGCATCGGTTGAGTTTGAAGTAGGCAACTTTTACATCAACCGCACGATTACAGGTGCGATCGTAGCGCGGCAACCCTTTGGTGGGTCGAGACTTTCGGGCATTGGTTCCAAAGCAGGGGGCCCGGATTATTTGCTGCAATTCCTCGAACCGCGCACGATTACTGAGAACATCCAGCGTCAAGGATTTGCACCCATTGAAGGAGCAGAATAGGAACGAGCCAGAAAACTGTTTTCTACTGTTAAATAGAAGGGAAATATTGCTAATATAAAGCGATTTGTTACCTGTATTTTGTTGAGCTGAGAGCATTTTGGCTATCTCAGCTTTTTTTTGAATTTGAGCAACGATTAGAGTGTTGGAACAGGTTGTATCACCTTGCTGTCAATACTTACAGATTGATTCGAGAGTCATACAACTTAATTTTCCCATGCCAATACCAATTGCTTACTCCTCAAAAATTATACAGGCGGTGTTACTGACTTTATTAACTGGATGTGGATTCTCATTCCCCACAACTCCTTCATCAAAGACAGCCGTTACTGTTAAACCCCCCAGCACTCCTTCTCTACCCAATTCATTGCCGAAGCCTCGTTACCATGGGGGATTGGATTGGCACAAAAATCGAGCTGTTCAACATATCTTGGATGAAACTGGGCTATCTTTGGGAGTAGGACAATTGCGACCGAAGGATTTATCGTCCTTTAGGGTGGCAGATTGGGAAAATCCTAATTCTTTAGTGGGTAGCGGTTGGTTAGGTAAAGTAAGACTACCCATTTATTCTCAGCCCAATGGGGAATTATGGGGTTGGTTGGCGCAGGGTTGGTTGTTACGGCAAACAAACTCTAACAAGCTAATTGTAGACTCTCGATCTTTAACAGTAATTGATATTGTTTACAAGGGAACTGTTAACTCCCTAGCCGTTTTGGATATTCGCCAAGATGGCTGGTTCAAGTTTCGCTATGCTCAACCCGATAGCGGTGATGAAGGTGTAGGATGGGCGCATCTGTCCCACCTCAAGTTAAGTAAAATTTCATTAATTGTTGAGCCGTGGCAAGAGTGGCTAACCCAGCAAAAAGCATTACATTTCCGGGATAACGTGTTTGCGGCGCTCCATTCCCAGCCGACAACCGACAGTCAAATGCTGCTCAAAATTCCCGAAGATATCGACTACCAATTCTATAAGGTAGAACCTCTTACTTTTCAAGGCGATTGGGTTCGAGTGCGATTGACAAGCACTGCTGCTGTTGAACATTCTTACCAAAATCGCTCATCCTATGAAGGTTGGCTACGTTGGCTCGATCCGCAACAAGGGCCGTTACTCTGGTATTATTCCGATTAACTTAGCTTCGCCATGACGACGCATGACCAAAAAGGAATAACGGAGGTTGATTTGTCAAGAGATTTACACAGATATCACAGAATCTAGGAAATTCAGATAAATTTGGTAAATCTAGATACACTTTGTCTACAACATTGTTGCTATTCTTCCAAGAAGTAAAGACGCAGAATAAGTTCTCCGCAAAGTTCGGAGGTTTCCTACGTCTATTGCTGATTTAGGCTAGACCTTAAACTGTTTTGAAGTAGATCGTAAGCACAGCGCGGAAACAAAAATACAATAGCTTCTAGGGTTCCGATTTGAATCATGCAAATGCTGGTCCGAGAGAAGCGAGCTGGCTCTTCTAAGTTTTTTAGTTAGTTTCTTAGTTAACGATTAGTCAGTTACACGGCGGGAAAAAAGCCCGGGAGGAACATCAGTCAACAAGGCTGGTTTGTTTTCTCCTGGGCTTTCGGCATTGGAGTCTAAGGTCGATCAAGCCAACTCGCACCTAATCGATGTTTTGAACCCATTTCAGGAGTGCCAATGACTGAGAATAATTCTGAAAACCCTTTGTTTCAAAGTCCCAACGGGAACGGGCCTTATCCAACTCAGGCGCAACGGGCTTTAGAGCTTGAAGCTCGACTGCCGCAGACGGGTTGGCAGCAGGAGGTGTCAAAGGGGTTGGAATACGGACTGGAAGCAGCAGAGAGTATTCGCGATCGCAGCATTCCCACTTTCTCTCGCGGTGAGCTACCTCACTATGCAGGGATTAACACCTTCATGAAAGCGCCCTATGTAGAAGATGTTCGTAGGGTTGGGGAGTATGATGTTGCGATCGTGGGTGTTCCTCACGATTCTGGAACAACTTATCGTCCCGGTACTCGCTTTGGCCCCCAAGGCATTCGCCGCATTTCTGCCTTGTATACGCCCTACAACTTTGAGTTGGGAATTGATTTGCGCGAGCAAATCACCCTCTGTGACGTGGGTGATATTTTCACCATTCCCGCCAACAACGAAAAGTCATTTGACCAGATTTCCAAGGGCATTGCTCACATCTTTAGCTCTGGCGCATTTCCGATTATTTTAGGGGGCGACCATTCCATCGGTTTCCCAACCGTTCGGGGTATTTGTCGGCACTTGGGCGACAAGAAAGTTGGCATTATTCATTTTGATCGGCACGTCGATACCCAAGAAACCGACCTAGATGAGCGGATGCACACCTGCCCTTGGTTCCATGCAACAAATATGAAAAACGCCCCAGCCAAGAACTTGGTGCAATTGGGGATTGGGGGTTGGCAATGCCCCCGCGAGGGCATCAAATTTTACCGGGAACGGGCAAATAGTAATATCCTAACCGTGACCGACATTACCGAAATGGGGTTGGATGCCGCCGTAGATTTTGCTCTGGAAAGGGCACTCGATGGCACTGACTGTGTCTACATCAGCTTTGATATTGACTGCATTGATGCAGGCTTTGTCCCTGGCACAGGCTGGCCCGAACCGGGTGGACTCCTCCCCCGCGAAGCCCTCCATCTGCTGGGCAAAATTGTGCAAAAGGCTCCCGTTTGCGGTTTGGAAGTGGTGGAAGTCTCCCCCCCCTACGACATCAGCGATATCACCTCTCTGATGGCAACTCGCGTAATCTGCGACACAATGGCGCATCTGGTGCTATCCGGTCAGCTTCCGCGCAAGGAGAAACCCGCCTACATTCATCCTGAATCCCAGCCTGAACTCGTTGCCTGGACATAACAGCGTAGTGCAAGAAGGCTCCAAGGCAGAAGGCTCCGAGGCAGGAGACAAAAGGCTCCAAGGGAAGAAAGCTTGCACAGTAAGCTTGATAACCTTTTTGAACTGGGCACTTATTTCCGCCAACCTGGACTAGAGACATTCCATCCACAGAACTCTTGCTTGCAATCGATAAATCCTATCCAATCTATCTGTGTTTATCTGCGTGCATCTGTGGTTAAAAAACGTTCCTCAGCATTTTGGCAAGAGAGCTAACCCCTCTACAAAAGGATGAATCATGCACGAAACTGACATGACCAAGGCGCTAATTCTAACCGTGCGGGATTGGTGGGAAGCGCAACCCGAACACCCCAAAATTTCCCACGTTTATCTCACAGTGGGTCAGTTCACTTGTGTAGAACCTGTGAGTTTGCAATTCGCCTTTGAAGTTCAAACCCGCAACACCTTTTTAGAGGGAGCAGAACTGGTAATTCAGGAAACTCCATTAATTGCCTTCTGTCATCGCTGCTCTAAAGAGTATCGTCCTGAAATTGGCATTCAGTATGCTTGCCCAGACTGTGGCTCACCGATGGAAGACATCCGCTCAGGACGAGAACTAAAAATCGATCGCGTCGAATACGCGCAACCCAATGCAATAGTTTCGGGCGGACAAGATGCCCACCCCACATGATGCTTTGTAGAGGCGGGCGAGAGCGATCGCTTTTCACTTGTTGAAGATATAGCAGTCGCCAAGGCAACTCTTGACTCTCGCCAAATACTGAAACCAAAACCCGTCAATCTTTTCCCTTGTGCTCATCGCGCCTCTGCCCTCTGCCCTCTGCCTTGTGCTCATCGCGCCTCTGCCCTCTGCCTTTTGCTATAACTTTCATTCAAAACCCGCCCTTAATTTCCAACTCCCAATTCCCAATTCCCAATTCCCTAACCATGCACCAAACCTTTGACGCCGCCCTAGGAATTAACTTACTCCATGCCAACCAGGAAGGAGCCGACCACAACCGCGCCCATTTCGATGAGTGGGGCATTACTTGCCTCAATGTCATGAGCTCTCCCGGTGCGGGTAAAACTGTTCTCCTAGAACAGACGCTAGCCGCCCTCAGCAATAAAGTGAAGATTGCTGTAATTGAAGGCGATATGACCACTGAACTGGATGCCGATCGCCTTCGTCAATACGGCGTTCCTGTAATTGCCATCAATACCGGACGCTCCTGCCACTTGGATTCCAAGATGGTTGCGGGTGGCATCCATCAGCTAACGCATCACTACAACCCTTCTGATTTCGATCTCGTATTAGTGGAAAATGTTGGCAATTTGGTTTGTCCGGCTGAATTTGAAGTAGGCGAACACGCCAAAGTTGCACTGTTAAGCATAACGGAGGGAGAAGACAAGCCCTTGAAATATCCGGTGATGTTTCAAGAAGCCGATTGTTTACTGATTACCAAGATGGACTTAGCGCCTCATCTGGATGTTGATGTGAATCGGATTGTGGCGAATGTCCGGCAAATGAATCCTAATGTCAAGATTATTCCTGTTTCTGCGAAGACAGGTGAAGGGTTAGAGGATTGGTTTGATTGGGTATGTTCTCAAATTGAGCAAGAATCTATTCCTGAACAACAGTTATCGGTTATTCATTAATAACTCAACAATCCGACTCATGTGGGGTGGGTTGCAGTGCCCACCCAGGGATTTACTAGCAGGATTAGATTTTTTAACCACAAATGCACACAGATGCACACCGATGGATTAAATGGTATTGATCGACTGCAAGTAAGAGAGTTATTGATTAAAAGTCTGAATGCTTAATTCATAATTCAGCATTCATAATTCATAATTGAAAGACTTTGTTACAGATGTTACGGATTAGCGAACCCTCTATCCTTTACTTCATTATTTAAGCAATCTGCAAAAATTACCCCTGCGAAAAGCTGGCTATTCGCATTCAATTACCTTACTTAAAAATGTGCCATGAAGAAGCGATCGCTCCTCTCCTCCATTATTCTTTTCCTGGTCACATTGACGTTTACTATAGGTTGCACCAATCCTGCGGTCTACATCAAAACGACTAATGAAATGGATTCGGCCTCCTCGGCCGGTGTTGGTGCGGTTCGGTTGGGTTTCAGTGCGTGGCCCGGTTGGTTCCCTTGGCAAGTGGCGCAAGACGAAGGGATATTTAAAGCTAACAAGGCTCTAGTAGATTTGAAGTGGTTTGATGGCTATCTAGAATCAATCAGTGCCCTGACGGCAGAACAAATCGATGCAAACAGCCAAACCCTGGGTGATACTGTCAATTCTGTAGCGGGTGGTGCAGACCAAGTAGTTGTGCTGGTGAATGACAACTCCACGGGTAATGATAAGGTGATTGTCCGCGAGGGGATTAACTCGGTTGCTGACTTGAAAGGGAAAAAAGTTGCTGCTGAGGAAGGCACAGTTGACCACTTTCTGCTTTTGTTGGGACTCAAAAAAGCAGGCTTATCTCCACAAGACATTCAGTTTATTCCTTTAGAAACAGGTAAAGCCGCAGCCGCCTTTGTTGGGGGACAAGTTGATGCGGTGGCAGTGTTTGCCCCCTTCACGACTCAGGCATTGAAACGTTCAGGAAGTAAGGAACTCTTCAGTTCCAAAGATTTTCCAGGGGCAATTTCTGATCACCTTGTATTTACGCGCAAGTTTGTGGAAGAAAACCCCGATAAAGTGCAAGCTGTCGTTGATTCTTGGTTTGCCACATTGGATTACATGAAAGCAAATCAGGAAAAATCAAACAAAACGATGTCCAAACGGGCGGGTGTCCCTGTTGCTGAATACAAGAACTATGCGAATGGCACTCGACTCTTCTCTATAGAGGACAATCTCAAAGCCTTCCAACCGGGAAATGATATGACCTCCTTACAATTTGCAGCTCAAGAAATGAGCAAGTTTCTCATAGAAGTAGGTCTAGCTAAAACACAACCTGATACCAGTAAATTATTTGACGATCGCTTTATCAAAACCTACGCCGAAAACATTAAAAAACCTTGATAAAATCAGCATTTCGGTAATGAGTAATCGATTATCAAATCCTGGTTAACAAGCAATTCCCAATTCCCAATTCCCAATTCTTCCTTTACCGTTGGTGGAATTTAGCCATGAGCCAAAACCCTGGATCGATTCGATCATTTATCCGACCAACAACACTAAGACCCACTGTTTTCTGGCAAATCGCTGAAGACATCCCCAAACCCCTCAATACGGCATTAGTCATTACCTCCATTGGTGTTCCCTTGCTGCTGTGGTGGTTGGTGACCACATTTGGGAACATAGACCCTAAGTTTCTTCCCCCACCGAGTAAAGTTCTTGAAGCGTTTGGACGGCTGTGGAGTACTCGTGAACTCCTCAAGGACACCGTGGCTAGTTTATGGCGGGTTGGTGTCGGATTCTTGTTGGCGGCAATTTTTTCCATTCCGGTGGGAGTGCTGATGGGGAGTTTTGCCAGTATTCGCGCATTGCTCGAACCTATCTTCGGGTTGATGCGTTATATGCCTGCTCCTGCTTTTATTCCTCTACTGATTTTATATCAAGGAATTGGAGAGGAACCCAAAATTACCCTCATCTTCATTGGAGTCTTTTTCTTCAACTCCTTGATGGTTATGGATACGGTGAAGTTTGTATCTAAAGACCTGATTGAAGCCACCTATATGTTAGGGGGTAACCGTTTACAAACTTTATTTCAGGTAATCTTTCCACACGTCTTGCCTGGAATTATTGATGCTTGTCGAATCAACCTGGCAGCTGCATGGCAGTTGGTAATTGTCTCAGAACTGATTGCGGCAACAGAAGGTTTAGGTCGTCGTATTAGTGTAGCGGGTCGATTCCTGAGGACGGATGAAATTTTTGTGGGATTAATCGTCATCGGAGTTATTGGACTGGCATTCGACCTGCTATTTCAGTATTTCCTCAGGGTTTCCTGTAATTGGGCAAATCAGAAACGATAATTTCTGTTAAGTCGTTACTGAAAATGTAGCCAATTTTACAGCACATCGCCCTCGTAAATTGATAACGAATAAGCTATTCACAAGTGAATTTACATACAGTCAGCAATCCGAATATTTACCTATTGGTATTGATCTTTTGTGAATTTTGAATTGCTTACCTATTCTTTATGAAAGAGGATTAACTTATGTATCTGCAAATTACTAACCTGCACAAGCATTTCGAGACAAAGGAGG
>JBFLZA010000214.1:0-12764 GCA_040756535.1 Cyanobacteriota bacterium | reverse complement strand
GAAGCAGCCGCTCAAGAACTGCGACAGCAGGCGATGGCACCTGCTAGTGTGGGAGAACAAGGCAATACTGCCTTCGTTTCCGAAAGTTCTAGCCCACGATTAAATCGCTTAGTATTGCGACAGGCATCTCTTGCCCTACAGCGTCGCGCTATTAGACAGTTTCTGACCTTGGTACAACAGGCAGCCCCTAGCTTTGAGCAAATCGAAGAAATGACTGCCTTAATTACGGCTCCCAACCGCTCTCAAACGTCTTCTTTGCCCACAGGGATGATAGCGATTGTAGAAGACGATTGGATTGTCCTTCGGCAAGCTAGGAGGGTTGAGGGTTAAAAGGTTGTTAGCGTAGCCCCAGTTGGAAGCTGTGAAGATAACCTTACAACCGATGGCAATGACTTTTAGATTTTAGATTTTGGATTAAAAAGTGGGGTACATGCCCATCCCTTTTAAGGAATTGTTCAATCGACAATCCTCTCCGAATCAATAACCAAACCCCCTTTCTTCTCCGACGGGGTCAATCTAAAATCTAAAATTGTCAATCCCGAATTGGTTGACTTACCAACCCTCAAATCAAGGTGCTGCAAACTCTGGCGACTGGATTAAGCTATTGATCGTTTGCTGCAACTGGGCAATCTCCTGTAGCTGGTAATCACCGATTTCCTGAATTTGAGTGAGAGCATCTGCGATCGCTTCCAACCTCTGCCGAATCTCATTCAGGGTATCTTGCTGGGGCTGTAGTGTCTCTTGATAAAGATTTACCTGACCCCAAAGTTGAGCCACCTGGGTCATGGAGGCTTGCCAATTTTCCTCCAAATTTTGCAGCTCTTGCTGCTTTGTTTCTTGTTCGCCCGTTTGATGGCGAACTAAGTCCTCGGCTTGACTGATGCTTTGGCGCATCTGCTCGGTCTGGCTTTCTAGTTTTTGTAGCTGTGCTTCCTGTTGTTGTCGCTGTGCCTCGATTTGGCTTAAAACGGGGCCTAAGTCAATTTTCTGGTTATCGGAGCCATTGCTGTCTGAGATTCCCTGCCGACGATGCAACACGCGCATGTGCTGATTGAGAATTTCTTCTCGCTCCCGCAAATTCCGGCGCGAACCGATCAATGATTCATCAAGCAATTGGTAACGATCTTGCTCTTCTGCTAACTCCGCCTCCAAGGAAATGCAATCGTACTCACTCGCCTCGTTCATCTTGACTTGCACTTCTTCAATCGCTTGGCGCTGGAACGTTAGCTCCTCTTCTTGGTCATTGACAAAGCGCTTGACCTTTTCCAAATCCTGCTGCAAGTTTTGGGTAACATCTTGTAGCTCTCCTAGGGGCATATTTTCCAGGGCTTCGAGATCAAGTTGTTGCCCTAACTTGACATCAGCAGATGTGGTTGCTAGACGAGCAATACAAGAGTGTAGTTCTTCTTGAGTTCGTAGCTGGAGACTCAGCATCTGCGCTGACTCCCGTTTCATCTCCAGAGTACTTTGCTGCACTTTTAACTCAACCGTTGCCCGATCCAAAGAGTTCTGAGCTTGTTGTAACTCTTGCTTGCGATTTTGGATCTCTTCAGCTTGGCGGTCAACTTCTGCTTGTTGCTCTGAAGCTGTATTGCGTTGTTGCTCGAACTGTTGCCAGTGAGAATCCAGCAGAGATTGCTGATTGTTGATGACTTCAAAGGCTAGATTCAGTTGTTCTCGCACTGCGTCTGTGGGGACAACCGCTCCTGATAAGCGATCAAGCAATTCCTGAATGACAGCCGCTTGCTCCTCGTCCAGACCAACGGCTGAAGACTGGATTTGAGCATTGAACTCCTCCAAACGTCGCTGCTCACCTCGGAGGTGTTCCCAAGCTCCCTCTAATTCCTGGCTCTTGCGATCGCACTCTTCTCTAAACCTTGCTGTTTCTTCCCTAGTACTCTCAAGCTCTTGACGTTGCTGCTCTAGCCGCTCAAAATCTGCCTCCATGGCTTGCATCTGTTCTAAGCGAGCTTCTATCTCCATCTCGCGACGGTTCAGTTCTTGACTTTGGTAAGTCAAAGACTGCTTCCACTGTTCGATTTCTTCTTCCTGGCCCCTCGCCTTTTCCAATAAGCGAGAGAAATTTTGCAAATCCCTCGCCAGCCGCTGTCCTGCTGGCTCAACCTCTCCTTGAACTTGCTTTTGCGGTCCTAGGTTAACGATGACTAAGGAACCCGGATTCAAGCTACTGGCTTCTTCGGCAGGAACCACTTCGTCACTAGGCACAGCACTCCAACTCTGGTCAGTCCGCTGACAAGCCAGCAGTTTGAGTTCAGTTTTAGTGCTAAAAGGGCCAGTTTTCTGCTTTTGTACTTCTGCTAGATACAGCACACTGATGGTCCTCTTTACGTGTCTTGTGCCCAATTTTTGACTAAACTAAGCAAGCTTTTGCTCAGTCAGTCCAATTAAACTCAGTTATTAGAAGACCCCATTGCCAAATAAGGAAAGTATCTTCATTCTTAACTGAGCAACTCTCTCTCCACAATTTGGCGAATATTACATTTAATTATAAAATGATACAAACAAGTAAAATTTACATTTATAACAAAAATCCGCCTTTCCTGTTGTCTCTCTCCTAGCTATGAACGTTGCCCAGAGGAACTCTTCCTTCTGAGCTAACCAGTCTCATTGCTGAATTAGAGCTAGATTCCTCTCTCATCCTAACCTGTTCCTCCTCAACTTAGAAAAAATTTAAACCCTTAATGGTAAGGAAGCAACCTGCTTCCCTCAGCTTTTAAACAAAGATGACGATCCGCCGATGGGGCAATCAAGAACAATCAGGCATACTGAGCGTTCTCCGTAGCATTAAACCTTAAATTATACTAAATGTAGGGGGAGGTCGCTATTGAGAGTTTGAACTCAAGCGTTAGATAATCTAGGCTTGGCGCAAAAGCCAAGTTAAGTATAAAGTTTAGTCTTGCTGTGTTTAGCAGCGGTAGAAAATAAGATTTACCGCCAGCTTTGCTCATTGTTTATTTCTTAAAAGCCACAAGCGATGTCTTTCTCTGACACAGTCCTCTAGGATAGTGCCTTGACAAAGTTGATATGAAGACCCATTTAGTACTAATCATAAGGAAGCAGCCATGTTACAGCCCAATGCTATCTAACCGAGAGCCTTACCCTGACAAAGGAATTGAAGGCTATTCCCTCTCTTGCACTTTGACCGTAGTGGTAGATTTCCCGATTTTGTAAAAGATTCAGGCATCACCCCCGGTTTAAAGGCATCCTCACAACGGACGGACAGCAAAATTCTCATTCATCCAACGGTTTTTAGGAGTACGCTTTCATTAAATGCAGGGAACGTTAAATGAAATTGATATCCGCAGCATCCTGCAACTGATCGAACTAGGTCAGCGAACAGGCGAACTGTTGGTTGAAGCGTACAGCTTTCCCACTAGTAATATCAGTGGCGATAGCAGTAAGGGATTTGCCTTGAGTCGTCCTTACCAGGAAGCCAGAATCAAAAGAAATGCCGGTCCCTTTTGGTTCGTCTTTTTCCTTAACGGTCAAATTGCCTATGCTTCCGACAGTGAGAGAAGTTTATCGCGTCTTCGCGACTATTTGCGCCGATACAAAGCCAATACAGCTTTGGATCATCTCGAACTTCCCTCCATCGATTCGATCAACGCGCCAGAATATGGTTACTTATGGGCACTGCTGGAAAAGCATGTACTGACACCAGCCCAAGGTCGAAGTATTATCCAAGGCATGGTTCGTGAAACTTTGTTTGACTTGTTCAGCCTACACAATGGATATTTCGTCTTTGAAGTAAGTCCGGCGCTAGCTCCGCAATTAACGACCCTGGAAATTGGTCCATTAGTGACCAAGATTATGAAACAGGTGCAGGAATGGAAACAATTTCATCCTCATATCCAATCTCCCAATCAGCTCCCCATTATTACCGATCACTCACAGTTACGTGCTGCTTTGCCGGAAAACGCTTTCAGAACGCTGAGACAGTGGGCCGATGGAAAAACCTCTTTGCGCCAGCTTTCCCGCTATCTCAATCGGGATATTCTCACGGTAGCTAAGGCAATTTATCCTTATGTACGAAAAGGTTGGGTTCAACTTCTAAGTGGGACGCATCAAGAGGCACCCGCCATTCGTCAAGCCTGGGAACTGAAGGCAGAACTCCATGTTCCGCGAGTAGTCTGTATTGATGATGATATGGCGATTGGCAAGACGGTGGAATATATCCTACTGGCCAAAGGATATGAAGTTACAGCCATTCGTGACCCCTTACAGGCTTTGACAATTGTTTTTCAAACCAAGCCGGATCTAATCCTGTGTGACCTTGCCATGCCTGAACTGGATGGATACGAAATTTGTGGAATGCTGCGGCAGTCTACAACATTTAGACAAACCCCAATTATTATGCTAACAGGCAAAGATGGGTTTATTGACCGCGTCAGAGCCCGAATGGTTGGGGCAACAGATTACTTGACTAAACCGTTTGGCGCAAGTGAACTTTTAATGTTATTGGAGAAATACGTTGGTCTAGGACTTCTAAATAGAGGTCATGACGACAGCTCCATTACTGCTGAGTTAAATCGGGAGATAGGAGAGATAGAACAAACAGATACCACGAAGTCAGCTCCAGCCTGAAATCGAGTAAGAGCGATCGCTATCGGCAGAGGTTTAGGCTTGGCGGTCTCAATCAAAAGCACAAACCACAAAATCGAAGATGTTACTGAATGATTAAAGCATGATGAGAGATACTTTAATCATTGCCAGCTTTAAGCAAGACGTTCAGGGTCACGTTCGGAGTTCGCTCCGGTCAGGAGCATCATCAAGTAGGAAGTTATGAGTACAGTTCTGGTTGTAGAAGACAGCCTTGCACAACGACAGATGATCTCAGACCTCCTGAAAGGAAGTGGGTTAACGGTCACTGTGGCTAGTGATGGTGTAGAAGCCTTAGAACAAATTCAGCGCTCTAGCCCCGATGTGGTGGTATTGGATATTGTTATGCCTCGAATGAATGGCTACGAGGTTTGTCGTCGCCTAAAAGCCGACCCCAAAACTCAGAATGTGCCGGTCGTGATGTGTTCTTCAAAAGGCGAAGAGTTTGACCGCTATTGGGGCATGAAACAAGGTGCAGATGCTTACATTGCCAAGCCTTTTCAGCCTACGGAGTTAATTGGCACCGTTAAACAGCTGCTTAGAGGATAAGGGTATAGGAATTCGAGAAAATGGTTGGTAATCCAGATTTTTTAACAGGCAGCGGTCAAGATCAAGCTCCAGAGTTTCAGGAATTGGAAAGTCCCGAAGGTGAACTCCACCTACGGTTTTTTGTTCCTTCGGGAAATGAGTTTGCCCTGCCTGCTACTGGCATCAAAGAAGTCATTTCTCAGTCACCCGACCGGATTACTGCCATTCCCAACGCTTCTCCATTACTCTTGGGGACAATCAACATCCGGGGACGAGTGATTTGGGTATCCGATTTAGGTCAGTTTCTTGGAGATTCAACCATATTGAATACAGACCGATCAGAAATTCCCGTCATTGCTATCGAAGACCAAGATACTATGCTAGGGTTGGCAATTGACCGAATTGGGGAAATGGATTGGCTCGATCTCGATCAATTGCAGATGCCAACGAATGTTCCGGATAGTATGGCCCCCTTTTTGCGGGGCGAGTGGTTGTCAGACAAAGAGTCAAATAAATTTCTAAGGCTTCTCGATCAGGTGGCAATTCTACGGTCAGCAAGGTGGGCAGCATGAAATTAAGCTAATTACAAGTCAGTATAGGGAAACAAGGTCACACAAAGTAAAAGGCTCGCCCTCTTACTTTTTCCTTTTTCCTAATCAGCAGCGGGAGGAGGCAAATGGCATCAGGTACGGATTTCGCTCAGGAATATGGACAAGCGCAAAAGGCATATATGGATGGCAACTACCAAGAGGCTGCCGTCATATGTGATCGATTGGCAGAAGATTTTCCGGATAACCCAAGTGTACGTCTACTGCTAGGTCATATCTACTGCTATGGTCTACAGCAGTATGATGTGGCACGGGAACAGTACGAGAAGGTGAAGAACCTGACGGCTGAAACTGATTTCATTGATTTTGCCAATCAAGGTCTAGAAGACGCCAATCAATTTGAAAGTGGAACAGCCGCAGGAGAGTCGATAGGGTCAGTAGAAGACTTTGATAGCAGTTATAACAACTTAGGTGAGACTGATGATTTAGAAGAGGCTCCGCCGTTTGATAGTTGGTCAGAATTGGCTGCTCAGGAAGATAGCGAGGGTTATTTTGATCTGGGAAGCATCGATTTTGATGACACAGAAAGCGAGACGTTGGCGTCAACGTCAGAAGCGCCCTTCGGCAATCCATTTGAAGGTTCAGACATGGATTATGGAGAGACGGAAGAGACGCTTTCTAATGTTACCAGCGATCCATTTGCCTTCACGCCTGATTTCGAGGAAGACCCGGACGATATAGAGACCTGGGAAACCGACTCAAGCGACTTTGATTTGGATACTAATGCTTTTGGCGGTGCTGGCGTAGAGGACATGGCAGACGAGTTCTTCCCTGATGCCTCTGATGAAGATACAGGTATGACATTCGTTATTCCTCCTAATGCAGGCTTTGAGGAACCTAATGCAGGCTTTGAGGAACCGATAACGGATGAAGATACGTCTCAACCCTTTGCTGAGTTCCCTCCCTTTGATCCAGACTTGTCGGATGAAGGGATGGAAACATCGGTCTACAGCAGTGAAGAAAGTGAACCTCTTCACTCTGGATACCCCTCTTTTGAGGACGAAACCTTATTAATGGGATCAGGGGGATTTGACGATACCTTTGTTACGGACACCGATGAGTTCGGATACCTAAGTGGACGAAGACCTAATCCCACAGAGTCTTTGCCAGACAACGACTTGAGTCAGGATGAGCAAACCCTTGACTCAGCCTATGATCAAAATGGGTTTAACGCTCAAGATCACTTTGACTTTGACACATTTGACGAAGCCTTTGGAAATCAAACCTTCGTGATGGACGACGTCAGTGAAGTTGAGGAGGAAACCTTATCGGGAATTGAGCCACGCCAAAGACCAAAAGAGGGATTTCTCGATGAGTTTGATGTATTTGACGATGATCTAGGTTCAATTCCTGATTTCTCTCTCGATGTTCAAGATGACTTATCTCATGAGAATGGTGAAGAGTCAGATTTTGATGTTTTGAGCAATACTGGAGGCGTGCTGGGAGCCGCTGGTGGGCTGGGGTTAGCTGGAAATGGCGAACTCGATACCTCCCGTCCTGGTTATCGCTCATCAGGTGGCGATGATGACATGTTCAGCATCAGTAACTCCTCAGAGCCAATTCCCATATTTAATCAAGCCAAAGAGACCGATAACGAACCCGTTGTCAACGTTGAGCAGGGACCACTAGCGTTCTTTGAAAATGTCCCACTCAACCGTAAACAGTGGATTACGGCAGCGTCGGCTGGAGTTGTCTCAGCGGTGGCAGTGGCAATCGTAAGCTTCATTTCGGCTAGCACAACCCCTGCACAAAACCGAGAGGCTGTGGTTTCTCGGTTACGCAATACAGGCTGGGCCATGAGTCTGGTCGCAGGCGTTGCTAGTTTTGGTACGACCTTGTTTTTAGGTCGAGTGACAGCAAGGCAAATCAAGCAAACAACAGCAGACCTGCAAGCTCAGTTTGAAGCTGTATCTCAAGGGAATCTGAATGCGTCTGCCTCCGTTTACTCAGAAGACGAGTTTGGTCAACTGGCGACGAGTTTCAACCAAATGGCACGGGTGATTCTGACAACGACGAGTGAGGCACAGCGTAAGGCAGAAGAGCAAGAGCAGGCGAAAGAAGACCTGCAACGCCAGGTGATTCGATTGCTTGATGATGTGGAAGGCGCAGCACGGGGTGATTTAACTGTACAAGCCGAAGTAACCGCTGACGTTTTAGGTGCAGTCGCTGATTCCTTTAACTTGACGATTCAGAACCTGAGGGAAATCGTGCAGCAGGTGAAGCAGGCGGCCAAGCAGGTAAACCGAGGTTCGGCTGATGCTGAGACTTTTGCTCGCAGTTTGTCTTCGGATGCTCTGCGGCAAGCTGAAGAATTGGCTGTAACCCTCAACTCCGTACAAGTGATGACCGACTCAATTCAGAGAGTCGCTGAGAGTGCGAGAGAAGCGGAGGATGTAGCACGCACCGCTTCGGAAACGGCACTGAAAGGAGGTGAAGCTGTAGAACGGACTGTGGCGGGAATTTTACAAATCCGGGAGACTGTAGCAGAAACAACTCGAAAAGTCAAGAGACTTGCGGAATCTTCTCAGGAGATTTCCAAGATTGTGGCTTTGATTTCTCAAATTGCTTCTCGAACGAATTTGTTGGCACTCAACGCCAGTATTGAGGCGGCAAGAGCTGGAGAAGCGGGCCGAGGGTTTGCTATTGTTGCCGATGAAGTGCGACAGCTAGCGGATCGGGCGGCGAAGGCGTTGAAGGAAATTGAGCAAATCGTCTTACAAATCCAGAGCGAAACTGGCTCGGTAATGACGGCGATGGAGGAAGGCACCCAGCAGGTGATTGACGGAACTAAACGGGCTGAACAAGCCAAGCGATCGCTCGAAGATATTGTTCAGGTATCCAATCGTATTGACGCCCTGGTGCGATCGATTGCGGCTGATACTGTAGAACAGACGGAAACGTCCCGTGCTGTCGCCCAGGTAATGCAATCCGTAGAACTAACCGCTCAAGAAACCTCTCAAGAAGCTCAGCGCGTTTCTGGAGCGCTAGCTAGCCTTGTCGGTGTTGCAAGAGACCTGCTCACATCCGTTGAACGCTTTCGTGTAGAATCCAATGATGCGAAATAGCGTTAATAGTCAATAGTTAACACTCACTAGTTAATGACTAATGCCTAATGACTAATGGCTAATAACTAATAACAATGAGTGAGACCATTACTCGTTCCAGCTTGGGAAAGTGGACTCAGCGCTTGCTGGAAGCGATTTTCTTAGGTGGGCAAGTGGTGCTTCACCTCTTAGCTGGGAAGATTCATCGGCGCAATACCCTCGAACAAATGGCAATGGTGGGGCCAGCCTCACTGGCAATCGCCATGATTACTGCCGGTTTTATCGGTGCAGTGTTTACGATTCAGGTAACACGAGAATTCATCAACTTTGGTGCCACGAGTGCTGTAGGAGGGGTACTGGCCTTAGCATTGAGCCGAGAACTAGCCCCCGTACTAACGGCTGTAATCTTAGCAGGGCGAGTGGGTTCGGCGTTTGCGGCTGAAATTGGCACGATGCGAGTGACAGAGCAGATTGATGCGCTGTATATGCTCAAAACCGATCCGATTGATTACCTCGTGATTCCTCGCGTCATTGCTTGCTGCCTGATGCTACCTATTCTGACGATTCTTGCCATTATTCTTGGTATGGCTGGAGGAGTACTCATTGCCGATTCTCTGTATGGGATTACCCAGGATGTATTTCTGGATTCAGCTCGTACCTTCCTGAAAATCTGGGATTTGTGCAGTGCTGCGATTAAAGCTATGGTTTTCGGAGCATTAATTGCCATTATTGGTTGTAGCTGGGGGTTAACTACAACAGGTGGGGCTAAAGGCGTGGGCCAATCTACAACTACCGCTGTTGTTACGGCTTTGCTCGCCATCTTTATTTGTAACTTTTTCTTGTCCTGGGTCATGTTTCAAGGAACGGGCAGTGCGGTAATCGGCGGTTGAGACAACAAGAGCAGGAAAGCTGTGGAAAGGTTAGCCGGTTTGAACAAGGACGCGATACCCCTAAATCGTCATGAGGTAGAGACGCTCTAAAATAGAGGATATTGATAGGCGTTTATCATAAAGGGATTTATTCCAAGTGACTTCTGCTGCGTCTTCTCCTACCTCAACCCAGACGGTTGAACTCTCTCCTAGCTACGCAATTCCTTTGACATTAACTTTTGCCGCTGTACCCGTGTTATTCATCCAAATCTGGGTGAGTTTAGCGATCGCGCTTTTGGGATTGTTCCTCTTGTTTCAAACGGTAACCATCCGTCTACAATTTACGGCAAACGCGCTGGATATTTATCGCTCACAGGCACTGATTCGGAGTTTTCCCTATCAAGATTGGCAAAACTGGCGGATTTTTTGGCCATCAGTGCCAATTTTGTTTTACTTCAAAGAAGTGAATAGCATCCATTTTTTACCAATTCTGTTTGACCCGAAAATGCTAAAAACTTGCTTGGAACAACGCTGCCCTCAACGCTAACTGATGGTATCAAAATCAAGCCGGGGATGAATAACGGATAAAAAATGGGGTTGATCTTATCATCTGCCCACACGAATTCCACCAAACGGAACGAAGCAGAATTCTTCCCTATCCTTCTTAGTTAAGGTTAAGAGTGAGAAAGAGGCTATTAGTTGTTAATTATTATTTGTTAGATGAATTCAGACGAAGCCAAAAATCGCGATCGAGAACAAGCGCCAGCTTTTGAAACGTTTAAGGCTCAACAGCAAGAGCCGGAAGATGAGTGGTTTGAGGATTTTGAAGAACCAACCCCTACAGAGCGAGTCTCATCACAACTCACTCCTGAAGAAGAAGTTTCCTTCGGCAACCCCTACTCTGCGGCAATACCTACGGCGAATGAGGAATTCAGTAGCTTGGCAGCTAGTTCAGCCGCAGCGGATACGGAAGCGGCAGGAGTATTAGACTCGTCTGAGCCAACTTGGGCAGAGCCGATTCTTGAAACTCTTCCTATTTCAGGAGCGCAAAGCAACAGAGCTTCAGAATTGACCCCCTTAGACATAGAAAGTGCCAAATCCGCAGTGATACAGCCAATAGAGAGCGAGGAAGTAGCCAATCTAACTCAAACGGTGGCTGAGCTGAAGCGTCAAGAGCAAGAATTGAGGCGGCAAATTGCTGTTTTACAAGAAACACAAATTAACCTTCTTTCCGAGCAGTTAACAAAAACCCAAACGACTGTAGAACGGATGGTGCAAGAGGGCTTACAAGAGTTAGAGCAACGCAAGCAGGCACTCTCGATTTCTATTGAACAACTAGAACGTCGCCGGGAACGCATTCGGGAGGAAATGCGAACTACGTTTGCGGGTGTCTCTCAAGACTTGGCAATCCGGGTGCAGGGTTTTAAAGATTATTTAGTGGGTAGTTTACAAGACCTAGCAAGTGCCGCAGAGCAATTGGAGCTAACCCAACCCTCAGAACCGACGCCAGCATCAAGGTTCGAGGCGGAAGAATCTTACGAACCCGAAACCGCTCCGACACCGAAATTTGCCGAGCAGAGATTTCAAGACCAAGTCAGGCAAATTCGTAATATCCTTGACCAATATCGAACGCTACCGGATTATTATGGGCCTCCCTGGCAACTGCGTCGCACGTTTGAGCCTATTCACGCTGAACGTGTTTCTAATTGGTTTTTGACTCAAGGGGGCCGTGGTGCCATCAAAACCATGGGTAGCCGCTTACAAAATATTTTGATTGCCTCAGCGGCAATTTCTGTATTGCGATCGCTCTACGGCGATCGCTTACGGCCTCTCATCCTGGGAAATACACCCGAACGCCTAGGAGAATGGCGTCGTGGGTTACAAGACTGCTTGGGCATCTCCAGAACTGAGTTTGGCCAGGAACGGGGTGTTGCCTTATTTGAAGAACCAGCTGCCTTGGTGCAAAGAGCGGATCGGTTGCTGACTCAAAAACAACTGCCACTGATTATTGTGGATGAGACAGAAGATCAAATTAGTCTCTCGATGCTGCAATTTCCCCTTTGGTTAGCGTTTGCTCCCGATCCTCAACAGATGTCTAGCTACTACCAGTATTAAAGGAGTAGGGAAAGAATCATCTAAAAATCAGCACAAAATATTCTTGCCGCAGGACTTGCGGTACTCCCGATGGGCAAAGCACCATCGGTGAAAGTCTGTGGAGCGAACCTAATACCTAATAGGCATTTGGCTAAAGGGCAGCTACGGAAAACCTTACTTCTGAGGAAGGAAACAGAAACCTAAGTTGTGAAGCTTAGGAATTCCTCGTTATAGCGAAGCTTAGCGAGAGAGGATGTCAAGGTAGATAATCTTACAGTGATTGAGAGGTACGTTAATGGGACTTGAGTTGATTTTAAGTGGCTTACTGTTAATCGCAGCTTATTTACTAGGCTCAATCCCTACAGGTTATCTGGCAGGACGCTTACTGAAGGGAATTGATATTCGGGAACAAGGCTCTGGATCTACCGGTGCAACCAACGTTCTTAGAACCTTGGGGAAGGGGCCAGCGCTCATGGTATTGCTGGTTGATGCCTTAAAAGGAGTTGGTGCGATCGCTCTAGTTAATGGCTTTTACGCCTTAACTAATACATCTGTAGTCCCTTTGTCCTGGCAACCTTGGTTAGTCGCTGGGGCTGCCTTTGGTGCCCTCTTGGGTCACAGTAAATCAATCTGGATTAATTTTACCGGAGGCAAATCGGTTGCCACTGGTTTAGGGGTCTTACTTGCCATGTCTTGGTTAGTAGGATTGGCAGCCTTAGGCGTATTTGCTGCTGTGCTAGCGCTGTCGCGGATTGTCTCCTTAGCCTCTATTTGCGCTGCGATCGCAGTTCCCGTCATGATGATTTTCTTCTTGGCCCCGCTACCCTACCAATTGTTTGCAGGTGTTGCTGCCTTGTACGTAATATTAAGACACCAAAGCAACATTCAGCGTCTACTCGCTGGTACCGAACCTCAGGTGGGTCAAGAACTGCCGTCAGAAGTTAACAGCAATTAACTCCCAAGAGCTAAGTCACTATTGATATGACTTCGTAACGGAAGCA
>JBFLZA010000213.1:0-12766 GCA_040756535.1 Cyanobacteriota bacterium | reverse complement strand
ATTGTGGGGGTTGTTGTGCATTCACCAATGCAGCGGTCCACGCCAGTGGCAGGACAATGAGATTCAGTTTGTCAAGCAGGTTGCCTCTCAGTTTGGGATCGCTTTGGAGCAAGCGGAGTACCTGGAACAGTTGCAGGAGCAATCGAGCCAGTTGGCGAAAGCTGCTGAACGAGAAAAAGCGGTTGCCAAAATTACCACGAAGATTCTCCAGTCTCTCAACGAGAACACCATCTTCCAAATCACCACTCAAGAAGTTCGGATGCTGCTCAAGTGCGATCGCACTGCTATCTATCGCTTCGAGTCGGATTGGAGTGGTACGTTTATCGCAGAATCTGTGGCTAAAGGATGGGTACCCCTGGTGAGTCCAGGGATGCAAACCGTGTGGGCGGATACCTACTTGCAAGAAACTCAAGGCGGTCGGTATAGTCACAAAGAAAGCTTTGCGGTAGAGGATGTCTATACCATCGGCCACTCTCCCTGCCACGTTGAAATCTTAGAGCAATTTGAAATTCGCGCCTATTTGCTGGCACCGATTTTCATCCGGGAAAAACTCTGGGGTATCCTCTGTGCTTACCAAAACAGCGGACCACGTCGCTGGGAAGAAGCTGAAATTCGCGCCTTGGAGCAGATCGGTCTGCAAGTGAGTGCAGCATTGCAACTCGTGAACTACGTAGATCAAGTGCAGCAGAAGTCTGACCAATTGACGAACCTAGTCGAGCGTGAGACTAACTTCATCAACCTGATTTACAAAACAGGAAATCGCATTACAGAGCGTTTGCAACAGGGAACCCTCAACACTGACAGCCTCTTCCGCGCTACTACTCAAGAACTGCGGCAACTGCTTAAAGCTGACCGAGTGGCAGTCTATCGCTTTCACCCAGATTGGAGTGGGGAATTCTTGATTGAAGATGTCGGTGGCACCTACAAGAGACTCGTGGGAACTGAAGCTGCACGGGTCGTCGATCCAATCATGCAAGAAACTAAGGGTGGTCAATACAGCAAAAACGAAGCCAGTGTTGTTAATAACATTAGCGAAACGGAGAATGTAACCTTCTCAAGGATTCTGCTAGAAGAGTGGGGCGCAAAATCCTACGTGATTGCACCCCTATTTAAGGGTGACCAACTGTGGGGCTTGCTGACGACTTACCAAAATGCTGAATCTCGTCACTGGGAAGAGGGTGAGGTTAACTTCCTGGTACAAATGGCGCGGCAGTTAGGACTTGTCTTGCAACAGGCAGAATCTCTCGAACAAATTGAACAGCAGTCCCAACAGCTTTCAGAAGCTGCACAGCGTGAGAAAGCAGATAAAGAAGCCTTACAGCAAAAGGTAATCCAGTTGCTGTCAGCAGTGCGGCCTGCTCTCCAAGGTGACCTTACCGTCCGGGCACCCGTCACAGAAGATGAAGTGGGTACCATTGCCGATGCTTACAACAATACTCTGCAAAGTCTGCGTGGTATTGTGAAGCAGGTGCAAGATGCGTCTCGACAAGTCGCCCATACCTCTCAAGGTAGCGCTGCCTCGATTGCCGATTTGGCAAGCCTTGCCCAACAGCAGTTCCAGTCTCTAGAAGACGCTCTGGAGCAAATCCAGACGATGGCTAACTTTACACAAGCGGTGGGGACGAACGCTCAACAGGTGGAAGCCGCCGTGCAACAGGCGAACCAAACCGTTCGGGAAGGGGATGCGGCCATGAACCGCACTGTGGATGGAATTCTGACTATCCGGGAAACCGTAGCGGAAACCAGCAAGCGACTCAAGCGCTTGAGCGAGTCGTCTCAGAAAGTGTCCAGGGTAGTAAACCTGATTAGCAACTTTACAACTCAGACTCAACTACTGGCGCTGAATGCGGCAATTGAGGCCACTCGCGCAGGAGAGTACGGACGCGGTTTTGTGGTGGTTGCGGATGAAGTGCGATCGCTAGCACGCCAGTCAGCAGAAGCCACCGCCGAGATTGAGCAGCTAGTTCAGGAAATCCAAGAAGGTACCGCTGAGGTGTCTAATGCCATGGAGACAGGGATTCAGCAGGTTGCCCAAGGGACACATCTCGTCACCGATGCTCGCCAGCGTCTGAATGAGATTGTGGAAGCGACAACCCAAATCAGTCAGCTTGTGGAGGGCATCACCCAGGCAACGCAGCTACAAACCCAGCAGTTCCAATCCGTGACACATACCATGGGTCAGGTGGCGGCGATCGCGAATCAGACTTCAGAAGAGTCTATGGAGATTTCCACCTCCTTCCGGGAACTCTTGGCAATGGCTCAAAACCTCCAAACCAATGCTGGTCAGTTCAAGGTCGATTAGATGAGTTGAAGGTTAGCAGGTGCGTAAAGCGTTGAAAGTTAGAAGGTTGAAGGTTTGTTTGAATTCATCAATTTGCTAACTTTCCTACTTGCTAACTTTCCCACTTGCTATAGCAGTCCTAAAGGTAAGGTAAGAAAAATAAACCGCAGATGCACGCAGATAATATCTGAAGTTCTTACAGTTCATTTAGGATTGCTATAACTTTCCCACCTACAACCTTCTTCAATTGCAATTTCAAGCATGGCTAAACGTTGGCAGGTTGTTAGTGTAGCGGGACATAGCTCAAGGAAAGCAAGTTGAAAGTAGATCTGTTGAAAATTTCAACCCTCTAACTTTCCAACCTTCAACCTTTCAACTTTCAACCTGCAACCCTTCTTCGGACTAAGGACTAATAACTCATGACTAATGACCCATCGATTCGCGAGCAAAGTTACCGCTATTTTCTTCAGGAAGCACCCGAACTCTTGCAAGTTTTAGAGCAAGAATTGCTCAGTCTTCGAGAAGGCTACAGCATTAACAAAATCCATACCCTAATGCGAACGACCCATACCCTTAAAGGGGCATCGGCGAGTGTGGGGTTGGAAACGATTAAAACAGTATCTCACTCCTTAGAGGATATTTTTAAAGCCCTCTTCAACCCTGATTTGTCGATTGATGCAGAAGTTGAAGCGTTATTATTTGAGGGTTACGAGTGTCTCCGCTTAGCGATGAGTGCCGAACTCACAGGGGGGCAAATCAATCATACGGAGATTCTCGATCGCACGGCTGCTGTTTTTGCCCAACTGCAAGAAAAGTTGGGGGACTGCTTTGGCTCTGAAGCCCGGATTCCCAGCTCAGTAGAATTGGGCTTCGATGTGACTCAGTCCATCTTTGAAGTCGGAGTCAATCAACGCTTAGAGGAACTCGCCTCTGCGATCGCCAGTGCTGATGCAGTAGCAATGGCTACTACGCTCCGAACACAATCGGAAGTGTTTGTCGGACTTGCCGAATCCTTAAATTTAGCTGGGTTTGGAGCGATTGCCCAAGCCGCGATCGCAGCCTTAGACAACCATCCAGAAGACGCGGTAACGATTGCTCAAACGGCTCTGGCCGATTTTCGGGAAGGACAGGCGGCAGTACTCCAAGGCGATCGCACTCAAGGCGGTCAACCCTCTGTCGCCCTGCAACAACTGGCTGGCTTTACCCCCAGTTCGACCGAACTCCCTCAGGCAGTTAAGTCATCAAACCAACAAATAGATGACTTAACTGCGGCAAAAACCACTTCATCTCAACAGCAGTCGGTTACTCGAATCGAAGGCATTCCGATCACCCATACTCCTGATTCAGAGTCGAGCGAGAGCCAGTCCCAGGACGAAGATGTAGTCAACTTGCTTTTAGAGAGCATCTGGGGGGGAGAAACCGCCGCAGATGAAGAGTCTGAACAAACCCAGGAGATTGGGAGTGAGCAGGATGAAGAGCCGGTGGAGTTTTTCTCTACCCCTAACTTTACGACGGCTTCTGCTCAGGAACCAGAAGTTACGGTTGAAACCCCTATATTCGGACAGTTCCGAAGCGATCGCGAACCAACCCCTATATCCCAGAAAGATTCGGGTTCTCAATTCAGTACCGTGCGGGTCAATGTTGAGAATTTAGAACATCTAAATTACTCCATTGGGGAATTGCTCACCAACCAGAACCTGCAATCGCTTCAGAACGAACAAATACAAACTTCGGTTCGAGTCCTCCTCAATCGCCTTAAGCAACAACAACAATTATTAGGTCAACTCCAAGATTGGTCTGATCGCCTGTTCGTTGACGCGGAAAAACGGCGAATTGGAGAACTCAGTGTCTTTTCTAAAAATAAAGGGCTATGGGGAACTCGGAGTTTTCAAGAAGTAGGAATTAGGGGGGTAGGGAATACTGTACTTAACTCCCAATCCTCAAGCGCCAATCCTCAAGCTCCAAGCCAACAGGGATTTGATTCTCTAGAGTTAGACCGCTATAGCGAAGCTCAGCTCGTCGTCCAGACGATTCTGGAAAATGCTGTGCAATTAGCAGAAGCCTCTGAAGCGATTGAGCTGTTCGCGGCACAGTCTACTCAGACTCTAGACAAACAACGTCGGCTACTCACGGGCACTCGCGATTCCCTGATGGAAGCCCGGATGTTGCCCTTGGGAGAACTTTTTAGCCGCTTCCCCCGTGTGTTGAAGCAGTTAGAAGCGTTACATGATAAGTTGGTGGCGCTGAAAGTCTTGGGCACAGATGTCTTGGTGGATAAAGTTATCGCTGAGAAGTTGTATGGCCCTCTACTGCACTTGGTTCGTAATGCCTTCGATCATGGGATTGAGTCTCCCTCTATGCGGCGGCAACTTGGCAAACCCGATCAAGGTCACATTGAAATCCATGCCTACTATCGCGGCAAGTCTTTAGTAATTGAAATCCGAGATGATGGTCGGGGGTTGAATTTTGACGCGATTCGTCAACGGGCTTTAGACCTTCAACTGATTAGTGTCCAACAGGCCAACACCTTCTCTGAGAATCAACTGACAGATTTATTATTTCAACCTGGCTTTTCTACAACAGCTCAGGTGAATGACCTCTCCGGACGAGGTATTGGTCTTGATATCGTTCGGGTTCAGGCCGAATCACTCCAGGGTTCGGTTTCGGTTCATTCTCAGCCCTACAAGGGTACAACCTTTGTTCTCGAAATTCCCCTGAGCTTGACCATTGCTAAATTGTTGGTCACTCAGGCGGGTAATCGCATCTATGCATTGCTCTCCGATGCGATCGAGCAAATTTTCATTCCTCAAGCCCATCAGATTCGGTCTTGGGAAGGTGGCAAGGTTCTCCAATGGGGTCAGGGAAAGGATGAGCGGCTGATTCCCATCCATCAACTCTCGAACGTCCTTGATTATTTCTCTCAACTCCCCGAAATTTTTGTTTCTGCGCCAAGGCGTCCGGTTATCACTCAAGGACAGGCGATGCCTATCATTCTCATCCGCAGTGAGGATAGGTTGCTGGGGTTGGAAGTAGACCAATTAATTGGGGAGCAGGAATTGGTTATTCGTCCCTTAGGAACAGCGCTTGCGCCACCTGACTATGTTTATGGTGGCAGCATTATGGCTGATGGTCGGCTGACGCTGGTTATTGATGGAGCTGCATTAATACAATACCTATCTGACCAACAGATGGATGGCATTACCAATAGTGCTTTGGAGAGTTCGGTATCCCCTCTCCTCCCGTCCAGTCAACAGCAACGGCAGTTGCCAACCCAAGTTCGTGCTGCCTTACCCGCCTCACCCGAATCCAATATCCGAGCAAGAGGCAACCGAACGGTTCTCCTCGTGGATGACTCCATCACCCTACGCCAAACGCTAGCCCTGACTTTACAGAAAGCTGGCTATCAAGTAGTGCAAGCGAAGGATGGTTACGAAGCGATCGAACGACTTCAGCGCCAGCCAGGGATTCAGTTGGTACTTTGTGATATTGAGATGCCGCGAATGAATGGGTTTGAGTTTCTCAAATACCGCCAACAAGACCCTAGCTTGGCAGTCATTCCTGTTGTGATTCTAACCTCCCGAAGTGGTGAGAAACACCGTTTGATTGCTTCAGAATTGGGGGCAACGGATTATATCACCAAGCCTTTTCTGGAACACATGCTGTTGGCAACCCTCAGTGAGGTAATCGAGAAAAGCACTCATAATTCTGTTTCTAGATAAGGGTGAGGAGAAAGTTATGCACGATGATTCAAACATAGGTAAGTTTATCGTTTTTAGAATTGCAGATTACTACCTAGCGCTGCCTCTCAATCAGGTGATCAAGGTGGTCAATTTTTCCCCTACCCTCAGTAGTGGGCTAAATACGATGGGCGTTATCCAGCTCGGTCGCCATATGATTAGAGTTCTGGATTTGCGTGAACAGTTGAATGCAGGGGGTTCAGAGCAGTTGCCTCCTACCCCGCCGTTTTTAGTGATTACACGCACTGCAGAGGGGCAACTTTGTGGGATTGGGGTGGAGGAGCCGCCGAATTTGGTTGAGTTACCGTTAGACTTGATGCGATCGCTTCCCAAATCGGACTATTCCAACAAACCCGCTCTCAATTTAGTCAGTCATGCTGCTGTCGTCTCTCAAGAAAATGTCACAATGACGATTTTCCTGTTAGATGTGGAGCGGTTCTTGAAACCCACTATCAGTGATTCCCCCCCACTGGCGTTAAAGCCATTCTGAACCTTTGCCGCCCCAATTTTCACAGGGGTTACACAATTTCTGCACCAGCGGAGGTTTTGGATTAATCTAGAATCCTTGCCTCTAAACTCTAAACTTTCTATGAGTACTTTTCGTGTTGGAATTGCTGGCCCTGTAGGTTCGGGGAAAACGGCTCTACTTGATGCGTTGTGCAAGGCAATGCGTGCATCGTATCAGATTGCAGTGGTGACGAATGATATTTATACCCAGGAAGATGCTCAGTTTTTAGTGCGATCGCAAGCTTTAGAGCGCGATCGCATTTTTGGTGTGGAAACGGGCGGGTGTCCTCACACGGCTATTCGTGAAGATGCCTCGATGAATCTGGCTGCGATCGCACAGTTAGAGCAGCAATTTACTGATTTGGACTTGGTATTCTTAGAAAGTGGTGGCGACAACCTGGCAGCAACCTTCAGCCCAGAATTGGTCGATTTAACGATTTATGTAATTGATGTCGCCGCTGGAGACAAAATTCCCCGGAAAGGAGGCCCAGGTATTACCAAATCTGACCTCTTGGTCATTAATAAAATCGATTTGGCTCCAATGGTAGGCGCGGATTTAAGCGTTATGGAACGCGATGCAAAAAAAATGCGAGGCGATAAACCCTTCATTTTTACCAATTTAAAAACGCAAGAAGGGCTATCAGCCGTCATCGATTTCGTTCAACTACACATAGGCTAGAGCTATATAGGGTGGGCAGTGCCTACAGAAATTGAAAAGCTGATTTTATTGTTGGTGTAATAGGCCCACCTTACGATTATTTAGAAGGATGCAAGACTCTCCTTGATAAAAGCGATCACGAGCATTGCGATGAAAATCGCTTTCCCCATTCCCCATTCCCCATTCCCCATTCCCCATTCCCCATTCCCTGTTCCCTGTTCCCTGTTCCCTACTTTCAAGACAGACGCCCATGAACGGTAGTTCACAACGAATGGATGAAAATCAATCTCTCCTGACTTCTGACTCCTGACTCCTGACTCCTGACTCCTATTTTCAGATTAGATATATTTATCTTTGTTTTTGATGATTTAATCTTTGTAAACTTCTTATCAAACTAAGTATGTTAAAACTAACTTTCGTATTACGAGTAATATCGCTGTATTACTCATAGATTTGACTAATTTTTGGCTGAAAATAACTAAGAAAAACTTAAAGCGATATAATTGGGAACTAGTATTTAGACTAAATTTCAACAATGGCTGGGATTGTTGAAGCTTTTTGATGTTTAATTTTTTACGATTGACTTTCTAAAGTCGGGTGCTACGAAGTAGGAGAAAGCTGTACTTACGTTTGTGTAGCTGCTGTTTCGCACCCGAAGGGAGCCACTGAACTAACGTAGTGAGATGCAATCTTTAAGCTTTTCTAACTGCTAAATACTTTCTAAGTTTTAATTCAATCGAAGCGTAACTAAGCTACTTTGCATTAAACCTGACTTATGATTGCTATTCCCGGATATCAGCTTCTCGCACAAATCTACGAAAGTGCCAAGTCTTTAGTCTATCGAGCTATCCGAGAACAAGATAACAAAACAGTAATTCTCAAGATACTCAAACCAGACTATCCCACACCCTCTGAACTCAATCGATACAAACAGGAATATGAAATTACTCGCAACTTGAATCTAGATGGGGGGGTTAAAGCTTATGGATTAGAACCCTATGAGAGAACTTTAGTCATCATCCTTGAGGATTTTGGCGCATCATCTTTAAAGCAATTGTTCAATGAGGCTGTATCTCTACGAGAATTTCTCAACATTGCCATCAAGACGGCTGAGATTTTAGGGAAGATTCATGCTGCCAATATTATCCACAAAGATATTAATCCATCCAACATCGTCTTTAACCCAGAAACAGAGATTGTCAAAATCATCGACTTTGGCATTTCTACCCAATTAACCCGCGAAAATCCGACGCTGAAAAACCCTAATGTTTTAGAAGGCACATTAGCCTATATGTCGCCGGAGCAAACGGGACGGATGAACCGATCGCTAGATTATCGCACGGATTTTTACTCCCTCGGTGTCACCTTCTACGAACTGCTGACTGGAAAGCTACCATTTGAGACGACTGATGCGCTGGAGTTGGTGCACTGTCATATTGCTAAAGTGCCGATGTCGCCGCATGAGGTTAATTCAGAAATTTCCAAAGCGGTTTCCGATATTGTGATGAAACTGATGGCGAAAACGGCAGAGGAACGATATCAAAGTGCTTTCGGCCTCAAAGCGGATTTGGAATTATGTTTCACTCAGTTAGAGTCTGAGGGATCAATTTCAGAGTTTCCTCTCGCTTCTCAAGATATTTCTGACAAGTTCCAAATTCCCCAGAAACTCTATGGTAGAGAACGAGAAGTTGAAACCTTACTAGCAGCATTTGAGCGAATCGCGTCTGGTGCAGGGGCAGATGTGAGGTCGGATGTAGGGGCAGATGTAGGGGCGAGTTTAGCAGATAACCTTGGGGATAAACAGATAACTAACCAACAAAACCCGCCCTCTGAAAATCCCCAATCCAAAATCCAAAATCCTGGGCGCTACTTAAGGCCGGAGGAGCTCTCCGACCCGGACTTCGTCCCGCTTCGCTACCGCGCCCCAAAATCTAAAATCGAACTGATGCTCGTTGCGGGCTATTCTGGCATCGGTAAATCAGCATTGGTACAAGAAGTTCACAAGCCCATTACCGAAAAACGCGGCTATTTTATCTCCGGAAAATTTGATCAATTTCAGCGGAATATTCCCTACTCGGCTGTTGTTAGCGCTTTTAAAGAATTGGTGCGGCAACTCTTAACGGAAAGTGAAGCACAACTGAATCTTTGGCGAAAAAAAATCCTCACCGCATTGGGTTCTAATGGGCGGGTAATTATTGATGTGATTCCCGAAGTGGAACTGATTGTCGGTAAACAACCTGCGGTGCCAGAGTTAGGGCTAACAGAGTCTCAAAATCGCTTTAACCTCGTTTTCCAAAACTTCATCCGGGCATTTTGTACAAAAGAGCATCCCTTAGTTATCTTTTTGGACGATTTACAGTGGGCAGACTCTGCCACTCTCAAGTTGATAGAACTGATGATGATTGATACTGATACTCACTATTTATTTTTGATTGGGGCGTATCGAGATAATGAGGTCAACTCCGCCCATCCTTTAATGATGACCCTTGATGGGCTACGAAATGTTGGGGCAACTGTCAACTTTATTACCTTAGCTCCCTTAGCATTAGAGCCTATAACACAATTGATTGCTGATACATTGCACAGGGATATTACATCAGTAAAACTCTTGGCAGAACTGGTGGTACGGAAAACCGAGGGGAATCCTTTCTTTGTCAATGAATTTCTGAAAACTCTGTACAGCGAAAATTTACTAACGTTTATCCCCCCTCAATCCCCCCTTACTAAGGAGGGAACTAAAGGAAGGTTCTGGCAGTGGGATATTTCAAACATTGAAGCTAAGGGCATCACCGATAATGTGGTGGAGTTGATGATTGGCAAAGTGAAGCAACTGCCAGAATCTACTCAGCAAGTTTTACGATTGGCAGCTTGTGTGGGTGCTGAATTTGACTTAACCACCCTTTCTATCATTAGTGAAAAATCACAAGCCGAAATTTATGCTGAACTCAATTCGGCACTTCAGTCAGGTTTAATCCTGTCTACATCTGAGTTAGATGAAGAACTGTTAGTGCAAAATTATAAATTCTTGCATGACCGGGTACAACAAGCCGCTTATGCCTTGATTGATGAGGCGCAAAAACAAGTTATTCACTTACAAATAGGTCGCCTGCTGTTGCAGAATACTGCGCCCGATGTGTTATCAGAAGAGATATTTAAGATCGTTGATCATTTCAATCTTGGTATAGAGGCAGGAACAGGGGCACTGTCCCTACTCTGCCAACAAGAACGAAATGAAATTGCCAAAATGAATCTGATGGCCGGTCAGAAAGCCAAAGCAGCAACGGCTTATGGTGCAGCAATCAACTATTTTCAGGTGGGGCGAAAACTCCTGAAGGAAGATAGCTGGCAAAGTGAGTATGACCTAACCTTAGCTATACATGAAGAAGCAGTAGAAGCGGCGTACCTTAACGGGGACTTTATCACGATGGAGCAATTGGCAGAGGTAGTGTTAAACCATGCCAAAACAGTGCTGGAAAAAGTTAAAGTCTATGATGTCAAAATTCAAGCGGCTGGAGCACAAGGTAACTTTAAAGAGGCGATTAAGATTGGGCTGCAAGTGCTGAAGCTGTTAGGGGTGATATTACCAGAACAGCCGAGCCAATTGGATATTCAAAAAGGATTCGAGGAAACCGCTTCACTCTATGCTGGGCAAGAAATTGAAGAGTTAATTAACTTGCCGGACATGACCGAACCCGAACCGCAGGCAGCTATCTATATTCTATCTAGTATCAGTGCTGCCGCCTATATAGCTGCTCCTGAGCTGATGTTATTGATTGTGTTATCAATGGTAAATTTGTCGATCAAATACGGTCATTCCACCTGGTCGGCATTTAGTTATGCCTGTCAGGGATTAATTTTGTGTGGAGTTTTTCAAGACATTGAGCTGGGTTATAAATTCGGAAAATTGGGTTTAACTTTGGTGGAACAATTGAATCCCAAGAGAGGTAAGGCTAGGGCATTAGAGGTATTGGGCACTCATGTAATGCACTGGAAAGAACATTTCAGGGAAACACTACCTATTGTGAGTGAGGGCTATCGAAGTGGAGTGGAAACTGGAGAATTTGAATTTGCTGGTTATTGTGCATTTTTTGTCTGCGATCATTCATATTTTATCGGTCATGAACTTACGAATCTAGAACAGAGAATGGCGACTTACGGTAATGCCATCAGTCAAATTAGGCGGAAAAACCCTTTTAACTGGGTTGCCATGTTTCGGCAGGCAGTTCTTAACTTGCTGGGTCGGTCTAAAAAACCTAGTCTTTTAATAGGTGATGCCTACAACGAAGAACAATGGCTACCACTTGCTATTCAAGCAAATGACCGATTAGGCATTCACTTACTTTACCTAAATAAACTTATTTTATGTTATCTGTTTGGCGAAGGGCATCAAGCTATACAAAATGCTGTTCAAGCAGAACAATATTTAGACGGAGTAACAGCAATGGTAGTTGTACCTCTATTCTATTTTTATGATTCTTTAGCACATTTTGGTGTGTTTGCTGATGCTTCAAACTTGGAAAAAGAACTTTTTCTTAATCGGGTTAATACCAACCAGGGAAAAATGCAAAAATGGTCAAATCATGCGCCAATGAACCACCTGCATAAATTTTATTTAGTAGAAGCAGAGAAAGCACGAGTTTTGGGTCAAGTTATAGAAGCCGAAGAGTTTTATGAACGAGCAATATCTGGTGCTTCTGAGAACGAATATATCCAAGAAGAAGCATTAGCTTATGAGTTAGCCGCCAAATTTTATCTAGAGCGGGGCAGGCTTAAGATTGCCCAAACCTATATGAAAGAGGCACACTACGCCTACACGCGCTGGGGAGCAAAAGCCAAAATTGAGGATTTAGAAGTAAAATATCCGCAGTTACTGCCTAAATCATCTACTACCAAAAGCCCTACTTTCGGCCGCACGACAAATAACATTACCACAACAGGTTCTCAGGCAGGTGAAGCGTTGGATTTAGCCACCGTAATGAAAGCATCTCAAGCCATTTCTGGTGAAATTGTGCTGGATAAATTACTCAAAAACTTGATGAAAATTCTCATCGAAAATGCTGGGGCGCAATGTGGCTACCTAATTTTGGCATCTCAGTCAAAAAACGGTGACGGTAACAGTAGCTGGGTGATTCAAGCTTCAGGGGCAGTAAATGAGGAACAGGTGACCACACTGCAATCAATTGGTATAGATTCTGTAGAACTATCTACCCAGATGCCTCTCCTCTGCGCTGCGATTGTTCACTATGTTATCCGCACTAAGGAAAATCTCGTCTTAAACGATGCTGTCCATGCTGGACAATTTACCCAGGATGCTTACATCAAGGCGAAACAACCCAAATCAATTCTGTGCATCCCACTGCTCGATCGCACTAATCTCAGCGGTATCCTCTATCTAGAAAATAATCTCACCACTGATGCGTTTACAAAAGACCGCGTCGAACTGCTCAAACTCCTATCCTCTCAAGTTGCCATTTCCATCGAAAATGCCCAACTCTACACCAACTTACAGCATTTCAACTCCAACTTAGAGCAATTAGTCCAGCAGCGCACCGCAGAACTTTCCCAAGCCCTAGAAAACCTAAA
>JBFLZA010000212.1:0-12805 GCA_040756535.1 Cyanobacteriota bacterium | reverse complement strand
TACGCGTTCTGAACTCCACGCCAAAGGAGCCGTTTGCTGTTCGATGTCTTTAATAGCCTGGATTGCAGGATGATATAGCTTTCTTCCGGACTCCGGCACGTTCAGATCGACCCTATCCCCAGCCACGCTAAAAAATTCCGTCTTCACAGGTCCTGGTTCAATCACAATGACTTTAATATTGAATGCCTCTAACTCCATACGCATCACATCACTGAGCGCTTCTAAGGCAAATTTAGAAGGGCTATACAGACCACCCGCAGGAAACGCCACGCGCCCACCGAGGGATGACACATTGACAATCCGTCCGTAGCCTTGATCGCGCATAGTAGGAATAAAAGCTTGGGATAAGACTAACGGTCCATGAAAATTAACAGCGAACTGTCGCTGGGCATCTTCTGGTGCAATCAACTCTATCGGCCCCATCTGACCGTAGCCTGCATTATTGACCAAGATATCCACTCGACCAAAAGAGTCAAGCGCTTTTTGGGTCAAGGCGTTTACCTGCTCTAATTGAGCCATGTCAGTTGGCACGACTAGCACTTGAGCCCCTGCTTGGCGGCAATCTGTTGCTACAGCATCCAGTTTTTTCTGATTGCGAGCTGCCAGGACTAAGCGAATGTTGGGAAACTTAGTAGCTAATCGTCGGGCTAAGGCAGCACCAATTCCTGCCGAAGCACCAGTGATCAGGATGACTTGTTCTGCTAAAGGGGGAGACTGCGTCATAATGGGTTTTTAGTTTTTTGGAGATTGCTATTAGTAGTGACTTGCTATATGTGTATTAAGACAGGAGGAAAAGTCTGTTGATTCAAACAACAGTCACCTTTTCGTCTATAATTCCAGCGCCACCCCTATGATTGCCTCTACCTGCAAGGAGAGAGTAGCCAAATCAGCTTTCAAGCGATCGAGCGAGACTTTGGTTGCATTCGGTTCATTCCTGTTCAAACGTCCTAGCAACTAATAACGATACGGGGAAGTTCATCATCTTCTTCTCGTGGTCAAAAGTCGCTGTAAGCTTGAAACGCACCCCCATTAGCAACTACCGGAAACAATGGTGTAGTCCCATGAAAACAGCGACGCGCCCAGACAATTTAGAAGCGTTAGAGTATCTTTTACAAGACGGCTTGCGAGCCAACCTGTCGCCACTTGTCCCTGTTCGGGTTCGGTGTTGGCTTAAGGAAGGGATATTGGTGGTGCTAGCACAGCATCAAGCCAATGTGGTGCCGGATTCACAACAGGTGTTTAGCTCTTTAGAACGAATTATCCGAGAGCAGCATCAGTTAGAAAGCCAACCGATAAAAATTTATTTAAGGGTAGAAGAGCAAAAGCAACCGTATGCATTCTACTCATTTAATATCGAGCCGCACTTCAATGCCAAGACAACGGCCCCAATAGATGAGGAAAAGCCAGACACCACAGCCCCAGAAGACTTTCCGACTGAAAGTGTAGAGCCAGAGTCTAGAGTAGGGGGAGAACAGAAGCAGGAGGAGAACGACTCTTCTAACTTCTCTACCGTCCAATCCTCCCCTCACCCTTGGGATCAGCCCATTCAAGAGGAGCAAGTTGTTCCTGAGGAGCCACTGGATGAGGCACCTGCACCTGCGATCGCAAAATCAAAACAAGCGCTGTTGCCGTTGCTAGTTGCAGGCGGTGGTTTGAGCTTGTTTGTGTTCTTAATCAGTCTGTTTGTACTCACCCGTCCTTGTGTCATGGGATCATGTAGAGCGATTCCCCAGGCTGAGGAATTGAGCGAGATCAGCTTGAAGCGGCTGCAAAAACCTCTATCAGGAAAAGAGGTGTTGGAGGCACAAGAGCAATTAACCCAAGCGATTGAAAGGCTCGAATCCATTCCATTTTGGTCGAGTCATCACTCTAAAGCTCAAACACTCCTTACAGGGTATCGCACCCAAGCCCAACGGGTGGAGGAGATGGTAACAGCCTTGAAGACAGCCGTGAGAGCTGCTTATAAAAGTGAAAATCCGCCTCATCCAGCATCGAGATGGATAGAAATTCAAGGAATGTGGCGAGAAGCGATCGCACGCTTAGAACAACTGCCGACTAATAGTAATCTTCAACCCCTAGCTCAACAAAAAATTAAAGAGTATCAGGCTAATTTAGCCGCAACCAATCAACGATTAATCAAAGAGCGAGTGTCTCAGACTCGCCTGCAAGAAGCAAAAGATGCGGCATTAATTGCCGAGGCGCGTCAAGGCGTTGCCCAGTCTCCAGAGCACTGGCAACTCGTCTATTCAACCTGGCAGACGGCGATGAAGCGCCTCAAGCAGATTCCTCAGGGAACCACTACCTACGAGGAAGCGCAGCGATTGCAAGCTTTATATACACCGAAAATGGCCATAGCACGCGATCGCAAAACTCAAGAGCAAATTGCCGCTAACTCTTATAACCAAGGACTGCGCCTCGCTCAACTGGCTAAAAATGCTCAACTCGAAAATCAATGGTCAGTAGCATTAACACAGTGGCGCAATGCCTTAACTTATATTAATCAAGTACCCCGGAACACCTTTTACTATGGCAAAGCTCAATCACTCGTTAAGTCTTACTCTAACGCTCTCAATCGAGCCAAAGGTAACTTGCAGTTAGCAGTAAAGACACAACAAGTTCGTAGTGATTTAATGCAAACTTGTACGGGAAACACACAAGTCTGTAACTTCGGAATTATCAACAATATCATCAAAGTCCGGCTAACACCCGCCTACACAGAGTTGGTGAAACAAACAGCACTCGCCGCCAAAACGAGAGGCGATTCTAATGCTGAAGCAGGTATCGTCAAGCATATCATGACCTTAGGGGAAGCCTTAGAAGCCATTAGCGATAATGCCCGTATGCCGTTGGAAGTCTATGATTCTGAAGGAAACATAATTCAGAGCCATAACCCGAACTCTTAAATTTAACCAACTCATTTTTCTATGACTCAAATTAACAAGCTCCGATTTGCACCAGGACTCCACTTCTGGATCTTAGGGCTGGCAGTGGGTCTAATTGCACTTCACCTGAATTTAACACTCAAGACAAATCAGACTGAACTTCTTAGCACGAGCTTGGTTTTTTGGGCGGCAGTCGCCTCCCTAATTTGGGAAAAACGGGATAAACTCAGCACGGAAAGTGGTATTTTTTCCAGCTTTTTCGGTGCATCACTAATTGCGTCCGTACTTCTTAAAAGTGCTTCAGTATCGAGTTACGATCTTTTTCTTCGTCTTTCCCCCTTTATTTCTGCTTTAGGGCTGGCTTTATTAGTATCGGGGGCCAAAGAATTAAAACAATATTGGCAAGAACTATTACTCCTTGCTTTTATCATCATCCCACCAGGCCTACTTCTCCGATTTTTTGACCTTACCTCGTTAACTGCCAAATTTGCTGATTTTCTTCTTAGCAGCTTAGGATTTGCTGTCACTCGTAAAGACTTATTGCTCAGTCTTCCCACAGGGAGAGTAGAAGTTGGTTTTGGTTGTAGTGGAGCCAATGGAATGCTTCAGCTACTGGGACTTGCTCTGCTTTTTATATTTATGTTTCCCGAAACTAGCCGGAAGCAAAAACTTTTTCTGCCATTTCTAGCTGTCTTCATTGCTTTTGTTGTTAATGGAATTCGCGTTGCTATCTTAGCTTTGCTAGTAGCCTATTCTCATATAGAAGCGTTTGACTACTGGCATACTGGAACAGGCTCTCAACTCTTTCCTTTAATTGGAGTATTCATTTTTGGGTTGTTCTGTTGGTTTTTCATCCTCAGAAAGACCCAGGAAAACTAAAATCTGTGTCAGCTCCTATTTGTATAACTGTTTTGTATTGATGTATTAATCAAGTAATTGTCTTGCAATAGTGATTACATTAATGACTAATAAAATACACTGTACTGGGTAGTAAGGTCGGCAGTACTCACCCTAGAATTAGAGATTTTAAGACCTAGGTAATAAACTATTGTAGATTTATAATTTTAATTAAATTGATTGTGATTCCCTGGAAAAAAGTTAGAGTTTGGTTAATAGCAGTCCTCTTCACAGGGGTTTTATCCGTTTTTTCAAAATCAGTTTGGCTTCCCCCAAGCAACCAAATAGAAACGCCATCTTTTATTTTTCCGACTACTATTCCATTACCAAGCTGGCAATTGTTAGATAGCTTTCCTTTGAAAATCACTGATGATCCAAACTTTATAAATAGTAGGCGTTATCGATATCAAAAAAATCGCACGGTGCTAAATATCGATATGCACTATATTATTCAGTCCTCAGGGGATGTAAAAGATATTTTAAGAAAGCATATTTTTTCTAAACAATCTTCAGCGTCGCTAATCATCCGTCAAAAGCCAGGAATGGGCTTTTATGCTCTTTTCACTACCCAAGGAACTGCTTACCTTACCTCTTGTATTAATCCGCGTGGTGGTAGTACGGTAACCTTTGATCAATTTAGACAAAACAGGAATACTTATGATTTACAATCCCATCGTCTACTGCTTTGGTTACTAGGGTTAGAAGAGCTGCGAGACTGGCGCTGTATGTGGAGTTTGCTATCTGTCCCTCTAGAGACAGCTCAGCCTGAGGAGGCTTACTCTATTTTGGAATTTGCATGGGTTTTCTGGTATCCTTGGTGGGAAAAACATTTTCCGCCATCGTAATTGAGGTTGAGTCAGTCTATCAAATTAGATTCCGAGAATTGAACCTTAAAAATCCTAGCTAGGCTCTAAGAATAGCCCGTTTTCCAATTGAAGTTTTCCTTTGCCATTGCTCCACTGCCAAGCCACTTTGGGACTAGAGTCAAGCGTCAATACTGTACAAATCGTCTTACCTTCAGGGGGCAATGAACCCTGAATTCTTAGGCATCCACGCGGGTAACGCCGCCCAAACTCAGGGGCATACCAGGATTGAGAAGTGTTGGCATTCATCCAAGTTGCCCGATCGCTTTTGTCCAAACCGAACAGCTTAATATACAACCGCCTTTCATCCAGTTGGCAGGAATACTCATCCTGATCTGGGTCATAGACCAAACGGAGACCAGGTGCAAAGTGCAGCGTAGAGGTATATTCAGTAGCAAGCGCTGTTTCCAGGCGATCGCCCTTTGGGCAGTGCTGTAGGCGATCGCAAATCACAATTTCTTGACTTCCTAAACCAACCCAACGCTGATGCACCGCATTTAGAGGCGGTTTGGCATAGCCGTTATGGGCAGCACTCACCCACTGCCATTCCTGAGATGTACCCGATCGCACATTGAAGGGTTGGGCTTTACGGCCAACGCGGAAACTTCCCCAGACTTCAGATTGGTCTTGATTGGCAATAGCGATCGTATTATGAGCTAACGTACTGCGCTCGTAAGACCGAATCTTGCCCCCAGCGTATTGACTCGTACCCGTATCAACAATGATGGGTTGACCGTTGCAGTATAAGTCTACGGTTAAACAGTCGGCATGAGCATGAGGTGGTAATTCATCGGGGCAAGGTGGGGCATAGTCGAAGGCAAGTTCTAACCCATGGGCATTGCGGAGGATAGAGTAGCCGGAATCAGGACAATGGCTACTCGTTGTTAACGCTTGATAGGGAAGTAATGGCATGGGTGAGACACCTGCCGCTTGCAGCAAGCGATTGCCTACGGCACCGCCCAAAGGGCGATCGCACAACGCATCAGTAGGGTGATTTGGAGATTGTCTCAACAACTGACTCACCCAACTTACAACCTCATCTAAGGGGTTAGCGACATTGTAAGCGGCATCATTCCACAAGGGATAAGCACCATTAGACAGGCGGATTTTGGTGGCAAAGTCCAGCATCCGTTTCAGGGGTTCGCTGATGGTTTCCGGCACAGTCCAACCCGTACTTCGCAAGCAAGCAACAGACTCAGCCACGAGGTTAAGGACGATGAGATGATACATCGGGCTACGCTCGTAATGACCGCCATCGGGGAGAATTTGGATGGCTAACTGTTGGGAAAGTTGATGCAGGGCAATTTGTGCGATCGCTTCAGCTTGGGGATGATTAAAGTTTAAACCCCCCACAATCAAAGCTCTAAGATTTTCCAACAGATGATTGCCACCCGCGAAATATTCTTTGTGGCGATGGAGATAGTGCACCTGAAACCACAATGAAGTCAGAACTTCTGGTTCAGCTAAGAGGGGAATCGCTCTAGTTGCCAATGTCCAGTTGACAATACGCAGAGATGTGGTATAAGGATGCCAACCATCAAAGGAACACAGGGGATTGGCGTTAATCCAGTCCGAGATAAAGTGTTTGAGCTGACTGAGATTTTTACTCTCAATTTGCCCTTGTTGATAAGCTACGGTGAGGACTTCCCGCACCCAGTCGAAATAGTGCAGGTTAAATTGCCACAAGCGAGGATAGTCTGGACTATTCCAAGTAATGGGAAATGTCAGTTCTCGCGATTGGTTAAGAAAGGTGAGGGTGTAAGTGTCTTGAGGCGAGGGAATAGGGTTAACGGGTTCGGGAAGTTCTAACGCCTGAAGATAGCCCTGACGTAAGGGAGGTGTTGGGATAGGATTACCCAAGGCTAGCGATTGGCGCAGGGGTAAGGGCAGCGTCGGGAGCGATCGCGATTGGACTTCAAACTGTACTCGCGCTGCAAGCTGACGGGGTGGAATATCGCGAATTGTACGAAACCAGCGACCTAGATTCAATGTCTCGCTGCCTCCGCAATCTCGAAGCTGACGTGAGTCACCTCAACTAACTCCTCAAACGGAATGGGAGATGCTTCACCCGACTGAATAGCCTTGACAAAAGCGGCAGCACAGGCAGTATTGCCCTTATCCTGTCGCCATAGGTTCATGGTTTTAAATCCAGAGAAGCCGTAACCTCTTAACTTGCGGAAGTTATCTAACTGAAGGATATTGCCGGCACAGAAAATTTCTAATCGCTCTTTGGGAAAGGATTTGTGTCCATTTGCTAAGTAATGAACGCTGCCAAAGGAACCATCGGCAAAACTGAGGGTAAAACTGACTTTATCCTCCCGAATTGCGATCGCTTCTTGCCCTCCCTTAGGCAGGGGAGATTGGGGAGGGTAAGCCCCTAAACTTGTAGTTTGAACCGACACAATCGGAGAATCTGCGAGAAATCTCAGCAAGTCGATAAAGTGACACGCTTCCCCAATAATTCGCCCACCCCCAATCGCGATGTCCTGTGTCCAGTGTTCGGCGGGAATTGCCCCGGCATTCACCGTCATAATCATTGCCTTGGGTTCTTTGAAAGGGGTGAGAAGGGTTTTGATTTGCTGAATTTGGGGGGCAAACCGACGATTGAACCCTACGATTAGCAGAGGGGCGCTGCCAGAATTCGAGATAGAGGTATAGGTTGACTTGATTTCATCGAGTTGCTCACAGGTAATCGCCAAGGGTTTTTCCACAAAAACGTGTTTCCCTGCTTGGAGTGCTTGGCAGACGAACTTCGCGTGAGTATCGTGGCGGGTGGCAATCACTAAGGTGTTGATTTCGGCGTCAGTTAATAAACTGGTTGTATCCGTTGTTGCCTGCTGAATGCCAAATTTGCGACCGACATAGACGCCACTCGTCCCCCCACTGGTAGCAACAGCTTTAATCGGAACTCCGGTGGTTTTGAACGCTGGGATTAAGACTCGGCTGGCATAATTCCCCGCACCAATGCAGCCAAGGACGGCTTGATTTTGTCTTTTCTCTCCCCCTTGACCCCCCTCTATCCCCCCTTGGTAAGGGGGGAGGATAGGTCGAAACTTTTGTTCGTTTCCTTCTACAGTTCCAAGCTGAATGCTTGGGTTAAGCAGGTTATCGGCTGATTGGTACTCAAAATCCGGATATTGCAGCAGGATGCCGAGAGAAGGTTCATTGTTGCCCAAGAGTTGGTAAGCGGCTGGTGCTTGATCGAGGGGAAAGCGATGAGAGATAAGAGGCGCTATGTCTAATTTGCCAGCCGCCAGCAGATCGAGAACGGCTTCAAAGTTCCGTTGTTCTGTCCAACGAACAAAGCCGAGGGGGTAGTCTTGTCCGCTTTCCTCGTAAGCTGGATCGTAGCGACCTGGGCCATAAGAACAGGAAACCTGAAAGGAGAGTTCTTTTTCGTAAAAATCTGCCCTGGAAAGTTCTAAACCCACGACACCCACTAAAACAATCCGACCCCGTTTGCGGCACATTTGGGCGGCTTGGTGAATGGGTTCGTTACTTTGGGTGGAGGCGGTAATCAAGACACCATCTACCCCACGCCCACGAGAAAATGCGATCGCAGCAGCAACCGCGTCTTCCCCACGAGAAAGATCTACGGTTTCCGCCCCAAATTGTTCAGCTAGGTTCAGCTTGTGGCGATCAAAATCTATCCCCAAAACACGGCATCCTTGGGCGCGTAGTAATTGGACGGTGATTAAACCAATTAAACCAAGTCCCGTAACGACAAATGCTTCACCTAAAGTAGGTTGGGCGAGACGAATGCCTTGAAGAGCGATCGCACCGAGAACGGTAAAGGCGGCAGCTTCATCGCTGACAGTATCAGGAATCTGGGCACAGAGGTTTTTCGGCACGCTGACAACTTCGGCATGATACCCGTTAGAGACGATGCGATCGCCAATTTTAAACCCTTCTACTCCTGCCCCAACCTCCAGAACAACTCCAGCATTGGAATAACCCATTGCCAATGGTTGGTCGAGTTTGCTCTGAACCGCTTCTAGAGTCGGGATGAGTCCGTCCGTCTTGATTTTGTCCAACACCATGCGGACTTTTTCGGGTTGTTGGCGGGCTTTGTCGAGGAGATTTGCCTTACCAAATTCCACCAGCATCCGTTCAGTTCCCGCCGAGACTAAGCTAGTTCGGGTACCGATGAGCAAGTGACCAGCTTTCACCTGCGGACAGGGAACCTCTACAACCTCTGTACTACCCGTGCTAAGTGACTGAAGAATCTGTTTCACAACCTTACTTTGTCGCTTTAATCAGCATAAACAGTCCGTGATTGGGAAAAAAGGTGCGGATGATCCACCTTGGCCAGAGCGATCGGGCTACTGATAGCATTAAACCCTGATGGCGTTGACCTGCCGATGAGGTTAAAAGGTCGCCGTGGGTGAGAATTGTTTGAATTTCCACCGACTGAAACTTGCTCAGCAGTTGACGCGCTTCCTCCAAGGAATAGGCTTTTGTGCCTGGACTTTCTAGATAGTTTTCATAGATTTGATGCAAAGAAGTTAGGGGTTTAAATCGCAGCAGGGCATATCTAATCCAAAGCATATAACCAACGAAACTGTATTTGTGGTAAATCATCAGTTTCGCTACCCCACCCGGTTTTAAAACTCTCCACACTTCAGCGATCGCTTTTGCTGTATTGGAAGAGTGATGGAGAACGCCCCAAGAGTATACCCAATCAAACGCTTCGTCCTCAAACGGTAAATTTTCCGCATCAGCGACTTGTAAGTGCGACTTCAAATCCAATAGCTCAAATCTACGACGAGTTGCGTCGATAGCGCGTTGGGTTAAATCCACTCCATACAGCATTGCACCTGCTTCAGCCCATCTTTGATGATCGGCACCTAATCCCACGCCAATTTCCAAGACTTTTTTGCCACTAGCTTTTTCAAACTCAGCAAAATCTAAAATAAACGGTTCTAATTCATAACGAACCTTTGCTTGTTCCAGATAATCGTCTTTTTCTAATCCTTTTAAGTATAGATTTTCTCCACAAGCGGCTTTTTCCCAGAACTCACGTACAGGTTCATTTTTAACATTCATTAGATAAAAATTCCTTGTCTTTCTAATAATTTTATTTAATTAATCATTTTTGAGCTTATATTTATTAGTTCTTTAGAATAACCCCTTTGGGAACAAAATTACTAATACTTTTCCAGTATTCATCTTCATTAAACACATCTGGATTCCAGTTTAAAGGTTTGCGAGCAATCACTAAAATTCCATCTCGTAGGGTTGGAACTACTGCTGTAATCAGTTCATAAATTTTTCGGACAACCCGATTGGTAAGCTTGGAATTGATATTGAGATGAAAAGTTTTTGATAAAATTACTTCTCCACCTACCTCTTTTAAGATGTATACGGTTTCGGCTAGAGTGTATTCACGGATATGTCCTCTCCAAGTGCCTTTTGAGTGATAAAATCCTTTGATATCTGGATAATTGGTTTTCCCCAATAAAACCGATAGTCTCTTGCGTAAATTAACCGAATTTGGCATAGTCACAACAACGATTCCTTGAGGCTTGGTAAATTCAAACGCTGCATTGAGTAAGTTCCTGGGGGATTCGTGTAAATGTTCTATCACAGCATTGAGCATGACCACATCAAACGATTCTTTTTCAAAAGGAATAGTATAGTCAGATGGGTCTTGTCGATGAAAAGTAATATTCAGATCTGAAGCATATTTCTTCAGCAGGTTGACATTGTTACCGATTAAATGCCAAGGGTCGTTTAAATCATCGACTGCATAACAGTCAAACCCACATTTAGCAAAAACTGCGGTAAAGTTCATCGAGCCTGAACCTATATCTAGTAATTTTCCTTTAAAATCACCAAGGATATTGACGACAGAGGTAACTAGGGTCAAAGCTTCGTGAGGAAAATCTGGGCTTAAATAATTGTCAAAAGGAAATGAATCGATCACCGTTTTAATTTTGTCAACTATTAACTTCTCGTTGGCATTCATAACCTAGCTCCTCGATCCAAGAAAGTTTGGCACCATAACTCGATACAGAGTAGTGAAAAAATTGTATAAGTTCCATCCACACGTCCGCTCCGATCCATATCGATGAGACGCTGAACACCCGCAGGTTCAAATAATCCTCGCTGTCTTAGCGCAGTATCAGATAGTCTGTCTTCAATGAGGGGGCGGAGTTGATGACGTAGCCAATGGCGCACCGGTGCCCCAAACCCTGTTTTGGGTCGATAAATAATATCGTGGGGCAAATAGGATTCCATTGCTTTCTTGAAAATCCATTTACCTGTTCTGCCACGCTGCTTGAAGCTAACTGGTAAACGAGCCGCTAGGGCAACTAAATCGGGATCGAGAAGGGGTACGCGTACTTCAACCCCAGTTGCCATGCTCATTTTATCGGTGTAGTTGAGATTGTGGTCGGCTAAAAAGTGCTTTGCCTCCAGATACAACATACGATTCAGCGGATGTGCTTGAGCTGGCAAGTGTGCCAGGGAGGTAACCAATGGGGTGGAAGAATTAACTGAGGTGAGATGTTCTTGTACGGCTAGACTGTAAAGACTTTGTTGTAGTTGTGGCACAGTCCAGTAAAAATAACTGGCAATTCGTTCGTCACCTGTTAAATCGGCATACCTCAACGCCTTAGTGAAGCGGCGTCCGAGTGGATGATGAGTAGGAAGTAGGCGTACAGATTGGCTCAATCCCTGTCGAACCGTCTTGGGCATCCAGTTCCAGTAACGCTCCTGCATCAGTGCATAATGACGGCGGTACCCTGTAAAAATATCATCGCCCCCAGCACCAGACAGCAGAACTTTGATGCCATGTTCGCGTGCTAGTTGGCTGATGAATAGAGCGTTGATGGGGGCTGGATCAGCTTGGGGTTCATCCAAGTGATAAATCATCGTCTCCAATTGCTCTGCCATCTCAGGGCCAGCATAGATGGTATGGAGATCGACATCTAAGTATTTGGCTACTTGTTGAGCATAGGGTAAGTCATCCACGAACCCTTCCCAGTTCGAGGATTGCTCCTTGAAGCCGATAGTAAAGCACTGTAGTCTTTGTTCCGGAGCGTACTGTTTTGCTAATGCTACGACGGAACTAGAGTCAAGACCACCTGATAAAAAAGCTCCAACAGGTACATCTGAAACCATCTGTCGCTCAACGGCTTGCTTAATGTGAGCTTGTACTTGTGCGATCGCGTCGTTCTCGGAAATGGATTCGATATCTTGGTTATAGTGTAAATCATAGAACTGCCAATGGCGTTGAATTTGACCCTCTTTAACGATTAAGGCATGTCCAGGCTCTAATTTGTTAACAGCCTGAAGCATTGTATGAGGGGCAGGACACCAGAGGTAAGCTAAGTAATAGTGAATGGCTTCAAGGTTAAGTGAGCGATCGATGCTCGGCTCTTGCAGTAGGGCTTTGAGTTCGCTGGCAAATAAAAATCCTTTTGGAGTATTGGTGTAGTAAAGGGGTTTAACACCAATACCATCGCGAGCTAAAAAGAGGAAATTTGTACGAGTATCCCAGATAGCAAATGCAAACATTCCATTAAGCTGGGAAAGCATTGCTTCGCGATCGCGCAAATACAGGTTCAGGAGAACTTCTGTATCTGAATGACTTTTGAACGCATATCCAGCTTTGATTAAATCTGCCCTTAACTCTCGATAGTTGAAAATTTCACCATTAAAAACAATGACAACCGTTTCTGTTGCATCCCACATGGGCTGATGTCCCAGAGGAGACAGTTCGATAATGGAGAGTCGGCGATGGACCAGACCAATCCCTTTCTCTGGTAGCCAGAAAGTCCCGGCATCATCAGGGCCACGATGAGCGATCGCCGCCTTCATTTTTTCCAGCAAAATACCATCAAAGCGTCCTGAACAGCCAGCAATGCCACACATAATGATTAGGACTGCTATAGAATCATTTTTTAGAGAATTCCCCTAGTATCTATTACCGCTTTTTGACTTAATACCTGCTTATCTAACTTGTAAAAAGCTTTGTGATTAACCAAAATTACAATTAAGTCAGCCTCCGTCATGGCAAATTCCAAGGGGGCTAGAGTTACAGAGGGATGCTGTAAAGACTTAGGTAATTCATTAATATGAGGCTCGACTGCTAAAATCAGACCCACGTTGGCTTCGGCTAACTGCTGCACAATTTTGAGAGCAGGACTTTCACGTAAG
>JBFLZA010000211.1:0-12806 GCA_040756535.1 Cyanobacteriota bacterium | reverse complement strand
GCTAACTGAGGTGATTTGTCAGAGTTAACTCAGTAATGGGGTTGGGTTCTCCTGTTCTTCCTCTTTGGGAGGGTCAAAGATAATGTCAAACTCAGCTTTTGGGATGAACCGATGCAACACTCGCTTGTGGTCGTCGGCGTCTTGGCGGTTACGGAAACGGGCGACGATGTAGGTTTGGGCGTTGGGCATCATCCGCGCAATTGCCCAAGGGCGATCGCTAGGATTGCTTAAAAGTTTTACCATTAGAAGAATCTCCTTGAATATTGGGGAGCCAAAGCCAGCGTGAGCCCTAGGAAAGTTCGGCGCTGACTTTTGGTTTATTTGTGTGCTGCAAAAGCTATGCAGCAAAAACACAATCGCTGTTTCTAGGAAATAGCATAGAGCAAATAGGTCAGTTGGGTCAACTAGTGTAATTGACATATTTTGTGCCAATTAGCTAAATGCGACAATTGGGCTAATTAGTGTCAATAGGGCAGTCGTGTCAGAAGAAGAGAAGACGGTAAATTTCAGAGTTTTTCTGTCGGAGTCGGAGCGAACTCGATTTAAGGTCGCTTGCGCCAAGAATCGAACCACGATGAGTCAGCAGGCAGTTGAATTGATTCGTGAATGGCTGAAAACTCAGGAAAACGAACCCCCCTTACCAGACAAAAAGGGCAAGGGGGAGCAATAACGCGATCGCAATAGAGAAGTTTTAGCGAATGGACGCAGCGGTTTTCTTTGAATTTTTACGAGTAGCCTTAGCTTTAGTCTGTGAAGCTGTCAGACTATTCCACTTTTCTACTGTTGGCTTATATAACCAATGCTCTAACTTAGCTTCATCGACATATTCTCTTAATTCAGGATCGGGCCAAATATGAAGCCGATCAAGGCATCCTATCTCTTTGGCAGCAGCTTCAATGTCTTCCCATTGTCTTTTAAAAGATTCTGCCCATGATTTTTTGCTCATAATGGAACTGGTAAAATCCAACCCTGCTGCTAGCATCCGTTTTCCATTACTTCCACGAGCATTGATAGGCTCCCAAAAGATTACCTCTGGATTAACATACATGATTTTCTCCAGATCCCTTTTGAAATCATCTAAAGTCCTGGTAGGAGGCGTAGGAGCCATAGCAACATACAACCGACATCCAGCTTTATGACCTTCAAGCAAGGCTTTATAGCGCTCACTTGGAGGAGGTGATTGAGGCTCGATCTTGCGGCTGAGCTCATCATCTAGAAATGGCAAACTCATGCCAACTATTACGTTGTCATTCTTAAGAACATCAATATCATTGACCCATAACAGACCACGAGTCAAAATCCTGACTCTTTTGTTATATTCCAAGAGAACCTCAACAGCACCACGAGTGACACTTGCGGTCTGTTTGTTTTGATATGGATCGGTTCCCGAACACAGTAAAACTATACCTCTACCTGCATCTGTTACACGCCAAGATTTCTTCCGACTTAAGATTTTCTCTAGTTTTTCAGGGATATCTTCACGAACAAATAGATATTGTCCCCAATGCATTTGAGGATTGGTTACTCCTTTCTCTTGCAACTGTGCTTGGCGAGTCCGAATTGCTGGAGTTGAAGGTACATAACAAAAGGTACACCCATGTAGACACCCTGATGCTACGTTAATCACATAGTCACACAATCCCTTCTTGTTGAGAGCACTCTCCTGAAGTGGATTAACAATTTTTTCGGTGCCTTTGACAATAGACATAGTACCACTTTTGGTATGTGCAACAATTATACTTAAATATCAAGGATAGGAGGATTTAATGGGAAAAAAACAAGAAGTTTTATGGAGTGCTGATGGTAGTCTTTTACTGGAGATACAACCCCATACCCGAGCCAAGCATCTTCTGCTAGGAGAATATGTTAAAAACTGGATTGACACTCTTTGTTCTAATAACAGATGGTGCAAAGCAAAAGTTACATTAATTGATGGTTTTTGTGGAGGTGGTTTATATAGAGATGGAGATAAATTTTGGGAAGGTTCTCCTATAAAAATGATAAAAATGGTTGAAGAAGGTTACAGAATTGTTAGAGAAGAAAGATCTAAGCCATATTACCATCTTGATGCAAAATTTATTTTTGTAGATAAACAACAGGAACACATTAGTTGTTTAAGGAAACAAATTATAGATGCTGGCTTAGGTCATTACTTAGATTCTGGTCAGTGCCAACTCATATGTAAAGACTTTGAAAATGCAGTTGATGAGTGTATTTCTCAAGCTAGAGGAGGGCATTCTTTTTTTCTTCTAGATCCTTGTGGTATAGATGATATCAGGATGACTAGTATTAGAAAGATAATTGAATTGGGTAACTCAGAAATTCTTTGGACATATATGATTAAGCATCTTCTCAGATTACTGAAGAAGAAAGAGATTAATAAAAGAGTAATACAGGAGTTCCTTGAAGCTGACGAATATTATAATTACGAATATTATCAAGAACTTAAAGCCAACAAAAAAATAACTGCTTGTCAGCAGTATCTTAAAGATCAATCTATGAATTTAATAAAAGTACAAGGAAAAGTAAAATACTTGTATCCTTTTTCGCTTATGCGAGACAAAAATACAGTTTTATATTACTTAGTGCATCTAGTTAATGATCCAAAAGCCATAGAAGTAATGAAGTATAGTACTTGGAAGTATAATAACTTAGAGTATCGTTATCATTACGATACTTATGGCTCTGGTTTCAGGACGGTTGAGCATTATGAAAAAAACCTCAAATATTATGATATTGAAGAAGATAATCTAAACGTATGTATTGAAGATTTACATAAACAGATTAAGCTTATAATCGATGATTATGAAAACGGAATAACGGTTGGCAATGTTCAAAGAGAGATTATTGAAAAAACACCAGCTACATTTGAGCATTTAGCCTCATTAATTGATGAACTAAAAACTTTTAATGAAATAGAAGTTTTAAAACCTAATGGGAAAATTTTTACAGGACATAAAATAGATCCAAAATATATAATTAGAAGACCTCAGCAACGAACTCTATTTGACCTTCGACCCATTATTAAATCTTAAAATTACTTAAAAACTCATGGAGATCTTATGAAAACAGGAGCATTGTAAAAATTTATTCAGCTAGCCTCTAGCCGTTTAACCATAGGTTCAGCCACACAAGAAAACGCGATCGCTCTTAGTGCTTCAGCATCTCCGATTTGGTCGTATGCCCTGTATAGCCTTCTGTTCAGCCTGTAGGTTCAGTGTTCTCCTCTATTTCAGAAGCTTGTTGAAGTAGCTGCTGAAATTCTTCGATTGAGGGAATAGCGATCGCTTGCCTAAGAAGCTGCTTCAGCAAAGAAGTGTCCTCTATCCGATTGACAGCTTCAATTACCTCTGATGGCACCACTTCAAACCGCACTTCTAAAACTTCGAGTACATTTTCACGAGCAGTTTGCAAGATTCCTTCTTGCATAGCTTCTATTTCGATCCAGCTAAGTAAAGGCATTCGACTTTCCTCCTGATAAGCCCTCGGTTCCTCTATTCAGCTAAAAAGCTCAGATTTCTTCTGCTGAATTCTCCTCACTCACCGGAGGTTGTTCTAGTAACTGCTGAAATTCTGCGATTGAGGGAATAGCGATCGCTTGCCTAAGAAGCTGCTTCAGCAAAGAAGTGTCCTCTATCCGATTGACAGCTTCAATTACCTCTGATGGCACCACTTCAAACCGCACTTCTAAAACTTCGAGTACATTTTCACGAGCAGTTTGCAAGATTCCTTCTTGCTTCGCCGCCAGTTCAATCCGACTGAGTAAAGGCATCTGGCTATCCTCCTGATAAAGCCTAAGTTCTTCTCTAAATTCCTGTTGCAACTCTTCCGGTAAAATCATCATCCAATCAATTAACCGGAACAGTCGTACTATCTTTTCTCTACTATATCCGCCTTCAAACAATCTCCGAACGATACTCCACTTCCACTGCTTTCGTTCTCGTGGCACTCCGCGTGTGGCTTTAGTTTTAAGATGCGCCATCACTATCACGGCAAAGGGATTCGTGCTTTCTTCCAGAGACTGCCACTGCGTTTCATAGTCCAACAGTTTTGCCACTGGAAACTTCAGACTCACCTCACAACCACCGAGAGCATAGCCATAAAACGAGGGACGCCAAGCAGCGCGTTCATCTCCTAAGACTGCCAAGCTAATGACAGGCTGGCGATAGCGATCAAAACAACGATAGTTGTAAACATACATCCGCTCTGCAAAGTCTGATTCTTCTTGGCTTTGCACTTCGATATGCACCAAAACCCAAGCCTCTTCGCCTTCAAGTCGCCAAACCTTGAACAATTTATCAGCAAGACGCTTCCCTACCTCAGCCTCTCGCACGATTTGTTGCAGTTCCTTGTCTAGGGATTCAGCAGGACGATTCCAATCAATTACGGTGTGAGCTTCCGGGAAGAAGAAGGCTAAGAATGCTTCAAAATATTGCTCGATCGCTTCTTTCCAGGGGTTATCGTAGTCAACTTGAGGTTCGCTCAATTTCTACCTCTAATCTTTACCCCTGTTAGTCTTTCACGCGATCGCTTCCTAAAACATAGCACTGTGCTATTGAAAAAATACTAGTTTTGTGATATAGAAAAGCGAAAATAAGCTGATAGCTGAACCGAAAAATGCGATCGCTATTTAACGTATTGAGCTAATTTGGTGCGTTACGGCGCTTTAGAAGTACAGTTGTACAACTCAATAGTTATGTATGTGCCTAACACACCCTACTTATTTACTAATAGAAAGGTGGGCCTTGCCCACCCTACTAGAGAACTTGTATTACTTTAGACTTCCCCGACAAGGTAGCTTTTAGCTAACTCAGCAGGACTCATGAGTTCATAAGGTTCAAACGGTTGATGAATCCAGGGATTATCGGATAAATAGTCCACATAAAAATTAGGGGCGATAACGGAGCAAGCTTTGTACCAAAGGACAGCCGTGCGAATCTCTTCAATTTCAGCACCATGATGTTCCTTGAGCCAATGAATCGACTCCCGAAGGCTGATACCCGAATCCACCAAATCATCAACAAGCAGCACGCGACTCCCTAATTGTTCAGTCGTCATGGATAGGTGGTGGGAAAATGCGATCGCACCTCGAACGCGATTCTCTGTTCCCCCATAGGAAGAAGCGGAGAGAATTGCTAGCGGCTTCTCGTAAATCCGACATAAGATGTCGCCAACTCGCAGTCCACCTTTAGCGATGCACACAATCTGATTGAAATCCCAGTTGGCTTCGTAGATTTTGACAGCCAGCCGTTCGATTTTTTGATGGTACTCTGACCAAGAAATGTAAAGGTCGGGCATAACGAGGGTCTAAAAAGGCGTCAAAGAAGGGCAACTCAAAATATTACAACAAACAATGTAGGCGTTTGGTTAGAAATAGAACAACTGCCAGAGGTTATGTTAGGGTTGGGCAATTTTCAGACCCAGTTACAAGTTCATCTGCTTTTATGAGTAACACATCCCCTTCTGACGCTTCCGTTCCCGCAGCTACACCTAATTCAGAAAAACTTAGCTTTACTACCAAACTCGCCTATGGTGCTGGCGATTTGGGGCCAGCCATCACGGCTAATATTGGTGTATTTTTTGCCCTGTTTTTCTTCACGAACGTTGCGGGTTTGAGTGCTGGCTTGGCGGGCAGCATTCTGATGATTGGTAAAATTTGGGATGCGATCAACGATCCAATGGTGGGGGTGTTGAGCGATCGCACCAAAAGTCGTTGGGGACGCCGACTTCCCTGGATGCTATATGGAGCGATTCCGTTTGGAATTTTCTTCTTTTTGCAGTGGATTGTTCCCCAGTTTAGTGAGGATAGGAGTGCCAATCAGTGGGGGTTGTTCTGGTACTACGTGATTATTTCCATCCTCTTCAATATCTTTTACACAGTCGTTAACCTGCCCTACACAGCCCTAACCCCAGAACTTACCCAAGATTACAACGAACGAACCCGCCTCAACAGCTTCCGCTTTACCTTTTCGATCGGTGGCAGCATTTTATCGTTGATTTTGGCTCAGGTTATCTTTGCTAACTTGAAAATTCCTGCTACTCAGCAGTATTTGGTTTTAGCGGGAATTTGTACAGTTTTGTCTGTCTTGCCCTTATTTTGGTGTGTTTTTGGCGTTCGCGATCGCGTCTTAGCCTATGAAGCCCAACATACTGACACTGAACAATCCGAACGCATCCCTATTCCCGAACAGCTAAAAATTGCCTTCAGCAACCGCCCCTTTTTATTTGTTGTGGGTATTTATCTATTTTCTTGGCTAGCTGTCCAAGTTACCGCTTCCATCATTCCTTACTTTGTTGTCAACTGGATGGGCTTACCAGAGGCAGATTTTCCTAAAGTTGCGATCGCTGTTCAAGGCACTGCCTTAATCATGCTATTTGTCTGGAGTGCCGTTAGTGCGCGACTAGGCAAAAAAGCCGTTTACTTTATGGGCATGATTCTATGGATTATCGCTCAAGCGGGTTTATTTTTCCTGCAACCTGGGCAAGTTGGCTTGATGTACCTCCTCGCTATTTTCGCAGGAGTTGGCGTTTCTACAGCGTATCTCGTTCCTTGGTCAATGATGCCAGATGTGATCGAACTAGACGAACTTACAACAGGGCAGCGTCGGGAAGGTATCTTTTACGGCTTCATGGTATTACTGCAAAAATTCGGTTTAGCGCTTGGGTTATTTTTAGTAGGGAACGCTCTAGAGTTGGCTGGCTTTATTGAAACCCTTCCCGGACAACCAACGCCCACTCAACCCGCCTCTGCCTTATTAGCCATTCGCATTGCGATTGGCCCCCTACCAACCGTTGCCTTAATTGCTGGTTTGATTCTGGCTTACTTCTATCCCATCACCCGCGAAGTTCATGCCGAAATTCTCTTGAAACTTAAGGAGCGTAGGCTAAGCACCGACACTCAAGAGTAAACCCGATATAGACGCATCGCGACAGGGGAATTAGGAAGGGGAAAAGCCCTTTTTTTCCCTTTACCCCTTACGATAAGCTGTCGTCTAGGCAAATTGCATATCGTGAGGAAAGATGAAAAGTTATCAAGGACAAAGGACTACTGACTAATGACAAAGCGGCAAACGGCATTCCTCCCCCGCTTAAAAAGACGGGGGCAACAGAGCCGCTTTTTTGTGAACGGGTAAGGGGAAAAGGTAGATAAATCAAGCTTTTCGCTTTTTTACCCTCACCCGATCAAGTGCAAAGTATATGCACAAATGCTTAATATCTTCTGGGTTGGAGAGAGACTAACTCCTTTCCATTTCCCCTTACCTAAACTTGGCTTAAGTGGGTGAGGGTTTGACACACTTCTTTGATTAACTTTAATTACGATGTATACTTATTAAAGTTTTTATTGGGTGTCACTACAGATGAGCGACCAATTTCCCAACCTAGATGGGAAACCACTTCTATACATTCGGGAATTTTTGTTACTCACCTAACAGCTTAAGCCATCTCTACACTCGTAGAATGAACTTAGACTCCACGAAAAGATACTGTCTACTCAGCTTGCACAGTTTGGGACAGAGTAATTTTCAGTTTTTGACCCCAACAAATTCGCTTCTTTTTCAAACCCCGTCATGAAAAACTAACAGTATTTCTGACGGATTTTTAACTACCCCTGTCATTAGAACTCTATGAGAATCGCTCAGATTGCTCCTCTGTGGGAACGAGTTCCTCCCTTTCGCTATGGTGGAACTGAGTTAATTGTCAGTTTGTTGACAGATGAATTAGTTCGTCGCGGTCATGAAGTAATTTTATTTGCTTCTGGGGACTCCATTACAAAGGCTAGCTTAAATTGCGTCCATGAACGGGCTTTGAGATTAGATGACAAGATTAAAGAACCAGGACTTTACGAGCAAATGATGCTCGCTAAGGTTTATCACAACGCTCATCATTTCGATATTATTCACTCTCATGTCGGCTGTGCTGCTCTACCTTATGCGAGTTTAGTAAAGACACCGACTGTTCACACCACCCACGGCATTTTCACACGCGATAATGAGAAAATGTTCCGGCAATTTGCATGGCAGCCCTATATCAGTATTAGTGAGGCTCAGAGGGAACCCCGACTGGGCCTCAACTATATCCATACTGTTTACAACGGCATTGATACAACAGTGTATCGGTTCCAAGAACAGCCGACTCAACCCCCATATCTCGCCTTCGTCGGACGTCTCTCACCTGAAAAAGGGCCAGAAGAAGCCATTAAAATTGCCCGTGCACTTGGCTTGCCTCTAAAAATGGCGGGTAAAATTGACGCAGTCGATCGAGAATATTACAACGAAAAACTCGAACCCCTCATTGATGGGGAGCAGATTCAATATCTTGGTGAAGTGTCTCACGAAGAGAAGGTCGATTTACTAGCCGGTGCTAGCGTTACTTTGTTCCCCATCACTTGGCGAGAACCCTTCGGTTTGGTCATGATTGAATCCATGGTAACGGGAACGCCTGTGGTGGGTATGGCATTGGGTTCCGTGCCTGAGGTGATTGCTCATGGTAAGACGGGCTTTGTCTGCCATACTCTAGAAAAGATGATTGAATCCGTTCCAGAAGCTATGAAATTGGAGCGGAAGACATGTCGAGATTATGTGATGAGCCGTTTTAGCGTCGAGTCAATGGTCGATGAGTACGAACGCGCTTACCATATGGTTCTCCGAGATCAAGTTGTAGAGCCAGTGGCGGAAGTCCTCGACTCCTTGTAAAACCTGAAAAACAATAGCCTGATTCCCTTGATGTTAAAGGGAACAGGGAAGAGGGAACTCCTTAGCCGTGTGGGTTTCAGATGGGGACTGTTACCCCACCTGAAACAATCCACTTATAGAAGTGGGAGCCTCAGACTTACTGGATCTAGGAGTAGAGAATCTCCGAACGGAAAACTCCATCCTTCCGTTCCCCGTTCCCCGTTAAGGAGTTGCCTTTCTTCTGTGAATGAAGCGATGCCTTTCGGATATACTGCGCTAACGCTTCCTCTGCAATAACAGAACAAAAACTGACGCAGACTCTCTACCGCTAGGGTGGGCATTGCCCACCCTACTGCTATAGTGCCAAGAGCGAGCCATGAAATTAAAGTCCAATAATTAACTTTTGTATATAAATATTGCAAATTGTTATAGAAGCTGATCTTTGGTCAGTCAATCGTAACTGATTCAAGTACAGTCGTTAAAGAGGTCACGCGAGAAAAGTATTACACCCAAAAACCCCCTAAACAGATGTCTTGACGCCGGAAAATTTAACTGGCGGTTCTTTTTTGTGTGCATCTACAACGAGTGAATTTCCCTATTTAGATAGGGGCATTGGCGTCGAGTACCTGTATTAATTTTTCTTAATGAAATGCATCCCTTGTCAACAGCGTTGCGTTGAACAAGGGAGCAATCTTGTTGTCACACTGTATCGTTGACAACAGTTCAATTGTGACCATCGACTACCATTGAAAACTTGTAACTTCGACTGAAAAATTTGGGTATGACTACGGAGACGCTTGAGTTAGACGGTAAAATGTTTGTCCCTGCTGAGGAGCTGCCCTTCCCAGAGTGGCCTTCTGTTCTCGCCGATCGCCCGCTGCCAACGCTAACCCTTAAAGATGATGACTTATTCTTAGTAACCGATACACTGGGCAACATTGGTGGGTCTTTAAGAGATGACCTAACCGCCAGTATGGGGCTGTTTTGTCACGATACCCGATTTCTCAGCCGTTTGGAGTTACAAATTGAAGGGCGATCGCCCGTTCTGCTCCACAGTACAGCCGATAAAGGGTTTGCACTATCCGTTTTGTGTACTAATCCCCGACTGGACGACAGTGGACGATTAGATCTTCCGAAAGACTCTGAATCTGAAGATCAATCTGAAGAAGGAAAGCCAGTCTTTGCCCCCCTGAAGGCGGAGTCAATCTCCATTTCACGAGAAATAGTCCTCAATGGGGCGCTTTTTGAAGAAATCCATGTTCGTAACTACAGCACAGATCCAGTTCGCTTTCAACTGAGTCTCAGCTTGGATGCCGATTTTGTGGACTTATTTGAAGTCCGGGGCTATGGACGCGATCGCAGAGGACAGCTTTTGCGAATGCTGCCTAAGAGTGAACCCACACAAGAACCGATCGAGGAGCTAACACTTGCCTATAAGGGGTTGGATGGCTCTTTGATGCAATCACGCATCCAGTTTGTCGATCGCCAGCCCGATGACTTAAAGGGTTACACAGCGATTTGGCACCTAGAGATGGAACCCCACGAAACCCAAAAACTGGGTTATCGGCTGCAAATGTTGACCAATAACCGTCCAATTTCCAGGGTTAATGCGCCTGCAACCCTCGGACAGGCCAAAGCGGCAGAGTCATCGGAGCAAAACGAGTGGCGTCAACACGTTACTCAAATTCGCTCTGACAAAACCATTTTTAATCGAACCATTGAACGAGCCGAGCAGGATATCTATCTACTGCGCCAAACCTTCGGGAAAGGAAAAGCCCTATCTGCTGGAGTCCCTTGGTTTTCCACCTTATTTGGACGCGACTCGATTATTGCAGCATCACAAACCCTGATTCTCGACCCCACCATTGCCCGTGAAACCCTCACAATCTTGGCTCAATACCAAGGGACAAAGGACGATGACTGGCGTGATGAGCAACCGGGCAAAATCTTGCACGAGATTCGCATGGGTGAAATGGCTCGGTGTGAGGAAATCCCTCATACGCCTTATTACGGCACAATCGATGCTACACCGTTGTGGTTAATGCTCTATGCCGAATACTACGCCTGGACTCACGACACGGAAACCCTAGAGCGGCTCTGGCCCAACGCTATGGCGGCGATGGATTGGATTGATCGCCAGCTAGAAAAAACAGGCTATGTCAGCTACTATCGCCTATCCAAGAGAGGTCTAGCAAATCAGGGATGGAAAGATTCTGGGGACTGTATTGTCAATCGCAAGGGCGAACTGGCCAAAGGTGCGATCGCGCTTTGTGAAGTGCAGGCTTATGTTTATGCGGCTAAAGTCCGTCTAGCTGAAATTGCTCGGCTGAAGAAGCGGCTGGATTTGGCAGACTTGTGGCAAGAACAGGCAAAAGACCTCAAACGTCGATTCAATCAAGATTTTTGGATGGATGATGAGGATTTCTGTGCCTTGGCTCTGGATGGGGAGGGTAAGCAGGTGAATAGTATCACTTCTAACCCCGGTCACTGTCTGAGTTTGGGCATCTTGTCCCCTGAGAAAGCGTATAGCGTGGCAGAACGCCTGCGGGCACCGGATATGTTTAGTGGCTGGGGGATTCGTACTCTCAGTAGCGTGTCACCTGCCTACAATCCCATGGGCTACCACGTCGGTTCGGTCTGGCCTCATGATAATGCAATTATTGCTTCAGGTTTGCGATCGCTTGGGCTTGTCGATCAAACCCTCGAACTGTGTCAAGCCTTAGCGGACATGATGTTATATCAACCCTATGAGCGTCCTCCAGAACTCTTTTGCGGTTACGAGCGAGTGGAGGATAAGGCTCCGGTGAACTATCCTGTTGCCTGCTCTCCTCAAGCGTGGGGCACTGGCAGTGTCTTTCAGTTATTACAAGCGATGGTCAATCTCGTCCCTGATGCTCGCAATAACTGTTTGCGGATTATTGATCCAGCACTACCAGAGTCAATTAATAGCTTGTCACTGCATAACTTGCGCGTGGGGTCAACCCTACTCGATTTAGAGTTTGAGCGTTCTGGTTCCACGACAGCTTGCCGTGTTGCTAAGAAGCGGGGGAACCTCCGGGTTGTGATTGAAGCGTAGCAATCCTCGAACTTTTGTAGGGGCACGACATGTCGTGCCCTTACCCTCTGATTTATATAACTTCAATGAATTTTCTACATTACGAATTACGAATTACGAATTTTTAATTTTTTTGCAATGCCTCCTCAGCAGTCGTGAAACCCGCCGTATTATCACCAATCGCCGAGATAGATACGGCTGCTTCAGCACGGGTTACAGGTGCTTGTGGCTTTAGGGTCTTTACTGCACCAAAGGTTCGCTCAATGTTGGCATTGTTTTGGAAAACATTCTCCACATAGAGGGCTGGCCAGTACTTTTTGGAAATTTTATTGCTGTCTGTCCAATCTCCTGGCGGACGGCTGATCTTACTATCCATCGCCACTCTATGATCCAGCGCTACCTTAATCGCCAACATCTCCTCACGGGTTAAAATCTGGTCGGGCTTAAAGGTTTTTGCATCATAGCTGATGACATAGCCGGCATTAGTCAATCCCTGAATGTAGCGGAAATCCGGATGAGTGGATTCAACATCCGAGAACGTTGCTTTGTCTGTTTCCAACAAGCGAATGGTTTTATCGGGAGAGCCTGCAAAAATAGCATTATTGGCGCGAACTAGCCAGCGTACAAATTCAGCACGGGTAATCGGCTGTTGGGGGTTGAATTCTCCAGAGGTACTATCCAAAACTCCTAGTTGAGCGAGTTGGGTAATTTCTTTTTCTCCGTAAGCCCCTTTGATGTCCTCGAAAGCCACAGGTGTAGGGGATTTTGTGGCAACGGGTGTAGGGGACGGAGACATTTCATCGGCTGGATTGCTTAGCTGTACTTTTAGCATCTCTATCTCAGACTTCAACTTCGCATTCTCTTCTTGAAGTTGATTGATGGTTGCCTGAAGTTGCTTGTCTTGTTCATCACTCTTATTGTTGTTCTTGCAACCACTGACGAAAACGAAGCCAGTCAGGAGCAAAACTAAGATTGACAGAGATTTTATGTTTTTGTTGACTTTCATGCTCCAAATAGCATCCACTGAAGTTAGGTTGACCCGCCACCTCTTCAAGGACGGTATCACTACTAAAAAAGTT
>JBFLZA010000210.1:0-12810 GCA_040756535.1 Cyanobacteriota bacterium | reverse complement strand
GCAATCCTGAACCATAACGCAGGTTACACCAAGGACGCCGCACATTAGTAACAGGAGCGGTTTCTGTCAAACCATAACCCACTAGCACTTCTACGCCGATAATCTCAAAAAAATCATCTAAGTGCCTTGCCAGGGAACCCCCACCACTAATGACCCATTTAATTTTTCCTCCGGTTGCTTCGCGGACTTTTTGATAAACTAGCTTATCTGCCAGTCGATGAACTGGCCAAAGAGTCGCCGCTTGGGTTCTGGATTTTAGGCGTTCGAGCGCGGATGGATTGAGGTTGTCTAAGCTCAATCCCTGTGCTAAACGTTTTGCCTTAATGTAGCTTTGGCTCCACTTTAGGAAGTTATTGACTAGTTTCTGCTTACTAGGAGGTTGCTCCCGGAACTGTTTTTGCACCCCTTCGTAGATTGATTCCCACAGTCGCGGTACACCCACCATGAGTTGGGGTTTAAATTCTCTCAGGTCTTTTTTAACATTCCGCAGGTTGGTGTAAATCTGTGTACACCCTTGGGACAGGATAAAATATTCAACGGAGCGCTCATAAGCGTGCCAGGATGGCAGGATGGAAAGGACGATATCACCGGGTTGAGGCACTAATACCGCACCAAAGGTTGTTACCTGATGCAGCAGGTTGCCATGAGTGAGCATCACTCCTTTGGGTTTGCCAGTCGTGCCAGAGGTGTAGAGCAGGGTTGCCAAGGTATCCCGGTTGTGGGTAACAGGCGTGAATTGATGAGAGGCTCCAGCTGCCATGAGCTGGGAGTAGTTGAGAATTTTTAACGTTTCGCCCTCAGGTGGCTTTTCTTCAGACAGGAGAATGACCAACTCAATGGGAAGAGAGTCCAAGCGGTTGCGTAAAGTTTTTAGTAGGGCGAGGTTTTCCACCACTAAAGCGATGCTACCGCTATCTTCCAGAATGTAGAGCAGTTCCTCACGGTCTGCCTGAGCGCTACGCACGATATTTGCCACCCCTGCTGTCATGATGCCTTGATCGGCAATCATCCAGCGAGGGCTGTTGTCTGCAAATAGGGCAATGCGCTTCGGTATACCTGTCTCATCCAATTCCCCTCGAAAGCCGAGTGACTGCAATCCAGCGGCAAATTGCTGAATTTGCTGATACATCTGAGCATAGGTACAGGTTGAAGGCTTGGCACCATGCCCTCCAACACCGTGAGGGTCTTTTAACGCAGGGATGTTCCCAAAGCGTTGGGCAGCAAGAGGCCAGATTTCTGGTAGGAACTGCACTGAGGTATAATCGGCAGCGCGTTTAAGGTTGACACGCTCCTGAGGCGTAAGGCGGTTAGCAGGCTGGTGGTTCGACATTACTCAATCCCCGGAATGGTCGATTGCTTGTGTTTTTACCATACTCTTGTACTGAGTCAGAATAGATATTTTGAGAGGACAGTATCGATTCTGTCCGTCGCTTGGCTCGCATCGTCTCATTTACCAGTTCTGATGGTTAATGATTAGCCGCTCACCTACCCATCCCAGCAAAACGATAAGGAAACTCTTGTGAAACAGTATCAAAGCCCTGCAACTTTCATGCTAAAAAAGATTGTTAATCTTGGCAAAATCAAGGGACACTTCCTCGTAGGTCTGCTAGCTCTTAGTTCAATGGCTGTCTTAGCAGGTTGTAATAATAGCCAAACAGCCTCCAATGCTCCAGCCGATTCCAATTCTCCGGCTACCATAGGGACAGCAAAAACTGAGACTTCTCCTGCCGCTTCAGCTTCTCCAGCCACCTCAAATGCGGCAAAAACTGAAACCTCTCCAGCCACTTCAGCTTCCCCAGCCGCCTCAAAAATAACTAATGCGGAAAAAGTCGCTAAGGCAGAGGAAGCGCTTAAGGCACTTTATACCAAGCAAACGGGGGTTCCTATTGAGTCTGTCAAATGTCCAAGCAACGTCGAGTTTAAGGCGGGTAAGACCTTCGAGTGTCAAGCAACAGGCGAGGGAGTGAAATTTGCTATTCAGGTCAATATGCAAAATGACCAAGGTCGTTTTGATTCCAAGACTAAAGGGGTGTTGATTCTGTCAAGAATTGAGGAGTTATTAGAGACAAATATTAAGGAAAAAGCCAAGCTCGATGTAACGGCTGACTGTGGGGGTAAACTTCGCGTGGCTAAAACAGGGGAAACGTTCACCTGTGATGTCAAGAATGCGGCAGGTGAAACCCGTAAAGCTACTGTTACCGTGAAGGACGAGCAGGGAAATATCAATGTCAAGATTTAGGGTCTTGTAGAAAAAGGGTTGGCGTTGTCTAATCTCCAATTTTCGAGGTCAATTTCTGTTGAGTTGAATTGGAGGATTCCGCTTTAAGTGGGTAGCTGTCGTTACGATGGTGAATTGGGTTAGCCGGAAAAGCGATCGCTACCCCTCTATAAGCTTTGACACGTCTAATACGAAGTTGCGTTCAAATATAGTAGTTAAGACAGACGCTCCAGAAATTTAATATTTCTTGACCATTGGCAGCAAATACTTGCAAGAAGCATCTATTCGGTTACTGAAATCAATAGAATTCCGGAATTTTTTACTGTGGCTTCTCCCTTAATTTTCACAAACTCCTGATTTCTTGGGGCGGTGCTTTATCTTTTATTCTCTTCTGCTTAGGATGGCAGTGGATGAAGTAAGACAATTAAAAGCACAAGGGTTGTTGCGCTCAAAATGTAGACCTTTATCATCTTTGGTTACTATCAATAGGTCGCAAGCTGGATTCATTTCGCTTCATTTATCCAGTATGCTCATTCTTCTGAGAGAGGATTTTGCCTTGGCAACCTTTTCACGTAAACTTTTTTTGCTGCTGTTAATTTCTTTACAATCTCATAAGTACAAAATCTAGCATTTTCCTGAACTGACAACACAGCGATCGCCACTCGTTATCCGGATTTTGTGGGCGAACTTAGGTTGAAGGGAATGGTAGTTGACAAAAAGACAGCCCCATGAGCTTCCTGAAACTAGCCATCCTCTTAACCGCTTCTTGCCTTTTTCTTGGCTGTACCTCTCAACCCCTGCCACTTAAATCCCCGCCTACTCCCACTCCATCTGCAAATATCCCTAGCGCAAACATCAGCCTCAAAGAAGCTGTTAAAGAGCTGCAAATCCTGGAAGATAAGATTAAAAGCGGCATTGACGTGGCAGGCTATGCAGTCATTATTACTAAGACATCGCCTCTAGTGCAAAACGCTTCCGGTGACGCTAAGGCTGTTGCTGCTCTGAAGTCAGCCTTCAAAGGACACCAATTAGCAGCCAAATTCTGGGAATGCGATCGCATTGAGGGGTACGATGCACTGCACCAATGCCGAGGCAAGGCACTCTCGGAGGTATTTTCTAAATACCCAGACATCGCTACTCAAGCAAAAGCAGCCGTTAAAAGCAACGATTTAGCTACCATTAGCCGACAATTGAGTAAAGAAGCAATATTACAAGCAATTTGGAACAAGATAAGCACTGAAACTCAAGCAGCGAGTCAGGCGATTTCCACCGAGACAACTCCACAAAAATCCCAGCCGTAACTCCCAGCCTACTTTTTCAGACTGCAATTGAAGCGCTGATCTGGAAAATTTGGGCAATCAGAGTTTATCTAAAAAAACTGTGGGGTGATGACTTTTACCCTGAATGACACTCTCCATCTCTGGAGTATCTGGAACGTCCGTCTTAACAAGAGAGATTGAATTGAACAGGGTATTTACTTGTTAAGGCGTGTTTCCAGATTTTTAGCAACATCACCCACTATCCTTAAGCCATTTTCTAAATTGTAGACCCCTATTCTCACTGCAAGAATAGATACAGCGATTACTAATACAGTTGACCAAGGGTCTTTCTGGTCAAGCATAGAATGGGTAGCTGCGTGAGGAGCTTACCCTTCAATATTAGATTCTATGCTTTTAGCGTCGCCAGGATATAGCCTAACTGGCTAGACGTTCATCTAACTCTGGATTGAACAATGATAACTCCTGCATTGCCTGATTAGTAGGAACTAAAGTCCACTTGGCTTGCATCAGTTTTTGATAGGTTGCCCATCCCTTAGACCCTTCAGCAATTTTGTAATCTGGAACAGCATACTCTGGGCAAGCAGTGTAAGGTCGCCAAGGTTGGCTAGGCGTGGTGCGTAAGTGTAAAATTTTGTCGCCGTTAGAACCTAGCGTAGGTAGCCAACACATTTGTCCAATCATATTGAGTCTCCTTCCAATAAATAAGACATTTTTAGTTAGATACACCCCTTTACATCTGCCATTCAAGAATTAAGCGCAAGCGTAATTCTTGCTGTAAGAGATGAAAAAGCGCCGAATTTTGTTCCACCTTACTGCTTGTAAGACAGCTATGATTTTCAGGAATCATCTTACTTAAGCTAGGAGGATTCTGTATATTAAATTACTTAAAACTCTTATCTGATTGAGAATTTCCAATCATTTAAATAATTTAACAATATATATATATTTCTGAATTCTAGAAGGATGTTTTATGAGAAATAGATATCAAGAATTAAATTATACCGGTTCTCCATTGGGTGCAATACAGGGCGTTTGTAGGGAATATGCCCTGCCTGAAGCCTTATGGTACAGACAAATGAGAGGGACTATAATGGCGAATAGACGAATCATATCGAATCCGTTTAAATGAATCACGAAGGGTAAGGGCACAGCAAGGCTTTAGCCCCTACAGGTACAATGTGCAATCAAGCGGATTTGATAAGCAGTCGTGCCAACAAAATTGCATCCAATGGACGGGCAATATGTCCCATCCCACAAAAGTTTTAGAAATTCAGCTAGGCAAAATTGAACGCTCCTTAGCTGATAATCAACAGAAGTTGGAGCAATACCAATCTACGAATATTAAAACCTCACCCAAAACGGGTGAGGCTTCTCAGTTACTTGTCATTAATAGGTAAGACAGGTAATGCCTAACTACTTCTATAGGTAGAGGTTTAGAACTTGGATATTTACGGGGATTGAGTCAGCTTAGAGGCGCGTAATTGTCCGCAGGCGGCATCTTTTTCCAAACCACGAGAACGGCGCACACTCACAGCAATGTGATGCTTTTCTAACCCATCAACAAAGGCTTGAACCCGCTGAGGACTGGGACGCTTGTAGTCCACCTCGTTGATGGGGTTGTAAGGAATCAAATTAACGTGGCTTTGGAACCCCCGGAGATGTTTTGCCAATTCAACGGCGTGTTCCGGCAGGTCGTTTACTCCAGCTAGAAGGATGTATTCAAATGTTACCCGGCGACCCGTCAACTGCACGTATTCCCGGCAATCATTGAGTAACGCCTCTAAGGAATAGCCCTTAGCGCTGGGGATAAGTTGTTCGCGCAGTGCCTGATTGGAGGCATGGAGGCTAACAGCAAAGGTGATTTGTAGTTGGTGTTGAGCGAGTTGGTGAATACGTCCGGGAACGCCGACGGTTGAGATGGTTAGCGATCGCATTCCGATCCCCACATCTTGATTGAGGCACTTTACCGCACCGACAACGGCGTTGAGATTCAGCAAGGGTTCACCCATTCCCATGAACACCACATTGCTAACGCGCTGCCCGAAGTCTTCCTGAACCGTCAAAACCTGATCGACAATTTCATGACGCTTCAGATTGCGGATAAATCCTCCTTTGCCTGTGGCACAGAAGTCACAAGCCATGGGACAGCCTACCTGAGAGGATACGCAAACCGTGAGGCGCTTGTCGCTAGGAATACCTACCGTTTCAATAATGTTACCATCCGCTAAACGCAGAAGGTATTTCACTGTACCATCTGGGGATTCTAAGCGGTAGTGTAGGCTGGAGCGACCAATGGGAACATCAGCAACTGTTTCACGCCATTGCTTAGAAAAAACGGAAATATCAGATAGCGATCGCGCCCCTTTTTCATAAATCCACTGATGCAACTGACGCCCCCGATAAGCCGGTTGCCCTTGCTGTTGCACCCATTCGGTTAACTCGCTTACAGAAGCACTCAAAAGCGGTGGAATTGAGGTGGTTTTGGGTTTAGCTGGTTTATCACCCTGATTCACTTTTGGGCGATTTTGACGCTTGCTGGTGTTTGGTGAGCCAACCTGAGAAAGACGGGGCTTTACGGTCATAAAAAATTAGGAATTGCTCTCTTAGATCTCTATAGTAGAACCTCACTATTGCGACTAGCTGCTAAAACAGTGACTCGTTATCAGTTATATACCTTCTGGCCAGGTCGCATTGTGGGGACTTAAACCCTAGAGCATACCTGCCACCTGTAGAGGCGGGGGACTCTGACTCCCTCCCCATGATTAAAAAATTGCTCACTGCTGAACGAGAACTGCTCATTGATTAAAAGTCAAAACAAAAAAGCTTGTTGTTTTTCTTTTTGTATTAGATTGCTCGATAGACTGTTAAAAATTTAACTGCTATATTCTCTTTAAACTATTACCCAGTAAATTTATGAAACTAGAAGATATTATTCATCACGATGTAGTGATTAAACTGAGTACTCTGAAAACTGACTCAGAGTTAGTCAAGCAAATTCAAACTCAACTTAGTAAATTAGGATTTTATCCAGGTGGAGCATGGCTTGATGGGGCTTATGGTAACCGTACTGAACAGGCGATCGTTGATTTCTGTAATTCTGTTCAGCTTAATAGTATGAGCAGTGGGGAGTTTGACAGAACTTTTGCACAAAAACTACTGGAGCAGGAACAAGAACCCGCTCCATCCCCAGAAAACCAAAACTCTGAAAAAACCTATCAAAAATTTCTCAAAGCGGCTGCCAGTGGCACCATTGATGAACCCACCCTATTGTATAAAAGAATTGATACTTCACCTTACAAAGACCAAATCATCAATTATCCAACTCATCTCAAGCGAAAACCGGACGGTAACAATGTAGTTTCTGTTTCTAAAGATACAGCAAAATTTCAACCCTTCCCTCAAGTGGGTCAACTTCCGGAAATTGATGAAAAAGGATTGAATTTCTTAAATAAAGAGATTACAGAAGCCTGTATCTGTGTAGGGTGTTTTGTCGAGGGAAAATTCAAAACAAGATGGTTGGGTAGGAAAGCATTGAGTAAGACAGAATTCTGGAGTAGCACTAAAATTGTTCCAATTTTCAATGTCGTATCTCGTAGCAATGCTAACTCCCCAGCTATTAATATTGATAATTGCAACACTGTAGGGAAGGATTTAGCAGGAAATTACAGAGATTTACCGTTCCCTGATGTCATCACCGATATTTTTACTTATGATAAAGACATAGCCACTTCCAACTCTTTGGCAGCCATGTTAAAACAATTTTCCACACCGTTGGAGTTGGAGAATTGGCTAAAAAGCATGACTGGTAATAATGACCTAATTTTTACAGGTAGATATGGGGAAGAGCCGTTTATCCCTCAACCCGAATTATGGGGTGCAGCTAGCCAAGGGATTTCGACGCAACGACGAGTAATACTCAAAGGCGCGTCTCAGCAACATAAAGACGATAATACGATAACAGCCTATGATTTAGCTCGAATGATATCGATGTTGGGTTGGCATCATTACATCCCACAATCCTCGCGTTTTCCAGGTGCCCAGTGGCATAGTTTAGAATCCGTAATTAGAGCGATGGGTTCAGATGCCGCACGTTTAACGGATGTCGCTCTAGAAGAATTGGGTTTGCAAGATAAAATCAGTTCTCCTGTGATTATCTCCAAACTAGGTAATGGTGTAACCAAGATTCGGAACCGGGCAGAAGCAGTTTATGTGGCGCTGGTACAGTTTGTTAATCCTATTGTTGGTAGGGCAGATGAGTTTATTACCTTTAGCATGGCATTAAAGGGTGCTAAGCGACTAGAACCGAGAGATGCCAAACGCGAGGTAATAGAACTAGATGCGAGGATGGCAACAGAAGTGACTGAAATTATCCGTCGAGTAGTAGCAGGCGAGTTAGTTTAAATTTCTCTGGTTCCAATTAAATCCTTCTTTGTCCTTCAGAGTAAACACGTATTCTTCAATCAAGCTGTTACAATCACTTTAATTAACCCGTTTTAACGGGTTTGAGCTTTGAGCCTGAAATTTATTTCAAGGCTCGATATCAAGGCTACCAAGATTAAACCCATGTCTTTCTGGCGCACCTACTATCACCTAATTTGGGCAACAGAATCACGCCAGCCTTTAATTACCCGCGATCGCGAATCTGAACTTTACGGTTACATTATCGGCAAGGCAGATGCAATTGGTTGTATTGTTCATGCCATTGGAGGTGTAGAAGATCACATTCATTTGGTGGCTTCGATTCCTCCCAAGCTGTCTGTCGCTGATTTTGTTAAGACAATCAAGGGCAGTAGTGCTTACCATTTAAACCATGTTCCATCGGCTTCTTGTCTAGGATTTAGCTGGCAACATGGATATGGGGTTTTGACGCTAGGAAGTAAGCAACTGGATGAAGCTAAGGCGTATGTGAATAATCAGAAGGCGCATCATTTGGGGGGGACGGTGATTTCTGGTTTGGAACGGATTTAGGGGTGAGGATAAGTATCTAGCCCTGAACTAAAGTTCGGGCTGAAAGCTTAAACCCGTTAAAACGGGTTGGAATTTTTATCTAGTCAGCTTTAGCTGACTTTAGCTGTTAGCCCGAAATTTATTTCAGGGCGGGGCTGTGGGTAATCGGAGAAACTGGTGCCAGCTCTGAGTTGAGCTATGATGCCGAAAATTTTTTTGGGCTTATCCTCGCTGCTGCCGTTTTTGAATTTCTGCAATGGGCAACAACAACGTCTCCTCAATCTCCTGCCGTACTTCCCGGCTGACATAACAATCGCTATTCAAACAATCCACCAGCAGCTTATTGGCATCGTAATACTGCTGCAAAAGTTTCTTTTGGGCATCGCTGAACTGCTGAGCAACTTTAAGATTACGATGCTCGATCATTACAGTTCTTAATTCTTCAATCCAGGCTTGACCGTTAGCTTCCCACCATTGCTTATATTTTTCTCTTTCTTGTTGAACTGGTAGTCGATTTTTCAGCTCTAGTAGCGCTTGCCTGAGTTCAGGCGCAAACTTTAGGGTGTGATTGATAGATTCAGAAAGGAAAAGTTCAAAGTCAAGGAGACGTGACCAAGAAGAGAAGAAGGTCATAGAGGGCAAGCCAGAACCGGAGTGGCTGAACCCAGAGCCATAAAGCGATTGGTCAAGGTTGGGGGAGTAAGAGTGGTAAAGAGTTCTGTACAGGCAATAATCAACAAAGAGATTAGGGCAACTGGATAGGCATAGATCAAAGGAGGGCTCAAGAGATTTGGAGAGGCTGTCATCAAAGAAAAGATTGAGGGATCGAGATAGGTAAAAAGCCCGAACTACTACTTGATTGCAAAGACTCTCCACTGCAAGAGATTTCTGATTTACCCAACACAGAAATTGTTGAGATGGGTTATCCCTGCTGAGGAGTAAATCACTTTGATTTTTCATCAATCGCAACAAGTAATCAGCACTTAGCAGCATCTCCATCGCTAATAAGAAAACTTCCCGCCAATAGGGTTCAGTAATGTGAATGACCAGATTTTGAACTGCTGTTTCAGAGGTAGGGCTATCAACAATGTATTTAGCTGCGAAGTATTCCTGAAATGTGAGGTGAGAGAATGACCAAATGCCTTGCGCCCGTTCAATCAGTAATCCATGATGCGCTTCAATTGCTTCAAGAAGGGCTTCACTTTCCTCAACATCAATTCCTAAATGTTCAGCGATATATCCCTGAATTTCGTCCTGCTTAAATAAAATAAAGTTATCGGGCTGCTCAAACTTACGGAATGCCAGATAGCTCAGAAGTCTTCGCTTGCCTGAAACAGATAGCTTCTGGTAATCTCTGGGAATTTCTCGAAATTTATTCCACTGCTTCAAAAGCAGATCAATCCCTTTTTCATACAACTCTGACCGCTTCGTCGGTAAGTCCTGTTCTGCGGTGAATAGTAGACAGGTCAGAGTCAGTAGAATGGGGGTTACGACTAGCTCACGAATCTGTTTATTTTCCTCCAGTTTTCCGACAAACCTACTTGTCCACCCCTCTGCCTCACCGGATGTTTCAGGGGTGGCTGTAAACCAGTTGCGGACAAACATTTTAACTTGTTCAGCATCAAAATTGGCAACTTCAATCGGCTCGAAATGATCGGCAATGTATTCAATCGTTTGAGTTCGACAGGTGAGAACAAAGCGGTTTTTGCGATACTCTTTGGCAAATTCGTAGATTTGGTCTCGAACAGACTGCCTCAACTGGCTGGCGACTTCATCCAATCCATCCAGCAAGATGAAGGCTTTTCCCTGATTTAGAATTTGCAGTGTTTGCTCCTGTTGTGCCAATCCAAATTTTCGATGAATCAGGTTCAATAGATTGAATGAGTTGCCCTCTTTGATAGATCGCAGTTCAATCAAAACTGGAATGCGATCGCAAAAGAACTTCCCCTTGCTACAGTCAACGGCGAGATGTCGTAAGAAAGTGGTTTTTCCTGACCCTGGTTTGCCCAGCACCATCAATCGGGGAAATTGTCGGACGATTTCCTGTCCAGGGAGTCGCTTCTGTCGCTGTCCTATCGCTAACCGTTCATAGTCCTCCCGTTGCTCAACACCTTCTAGCAATCCAGAAATCGAAGCATAGCGCTTGCTCGACAACTTCTCCAGTACGTAAACATCCACGTAGAGCAGGTCAACATCAATCCGAGTGTCGTCCGGTAATCGAATCTTGCTGTAGTTGTCTAGGATTGCTCCGCAGCAGTGCGATCGCACCTCCCCCACCAACGCATCAATATCTAAACTGCTTGATTGCTTCTCAGCCTTCGATTGAGCTTCTGTCTTTTCAGACGAATCTTCAACAATTTCCTGCCAAGGTAAGGTTAGTTCTTCACAGATGCGCTGCAAAGAGTCTAGCTGTAGAAACTTATGTGTAAAAAAATTAGTGACTGTTGATCTTCCTATCCGTCTAACCTTTGCAAAATTCGTTTTCGTACTAAATCCAAGGCGCACTAGTGCTTTCTCGGCGCGTTCAATCCCCTGAAGTGAAGCTTTAACCAGTAGCCTTTTTTTCGCCATCCCGTACTAAGAGAGTTTTATCCATCCTAGTCTGTGCAATCAAAAATCAACCAAAAGACAGTCAAATGAAAAGCATTGTCTAGACAGGCGTTCAGGAATTCAAGCTGATGATGGAAGTGTCGAGATTGAAAAGACACTAACCATGAAAAACGTCAAACTCCCCCCAGCTTTCCAGCAAATCTTCTTCACCGTCGTCTGCTTCACCCTCCTCTCTGGCGGTGCTTCCTTCTGGTTCGCTGCCAAAGACAACCTCTCTCCCCAACAAAATCGTGTTTTTGAGAATTGCAATACTACCTGGAATATGGGTATTGGTGCCATCTTCGGACTACTCGGCAGCAAAGCAACTGACCTGTTTCAATCAGATGATGAGGAGCAAGAGAAAGAGTAGGGTTGGAGCCTTCTGCAAATTGCTAGATGTGCTTAGGAATTGAATTGAAGGAATTTTGCGATCGCAACCTGAAGTTTGCCCCTTTGCACTTGAAGCTTGGAGCTTAGAGCGAGAAACGTCAACTTTTTTGCTGGGAAATCGAGCACAGAACCCTCATCATGCACTCTCAGTGCGATCGCTCTCCAACTCACAGCAGTCTCAAGCGACCTAAAATTGAACAGAAGCTTGATCAAATGTCTTTTGACGCGATCGCTAAGCTTCTATCGCCCCTTATTGAGGATTCAATGCTGCAAGCCATGTCCCCTCTGACTCTGGCGTTTCAATTTGCTTCTCCAGGCCCAATTCTATTTGAACTGGGGCCGTTAGCTATTCGATGGTACGGTTTGTTGATTGCTTCGGCCGTCATCATCGGAGTCACCCTTTCCCAATACCTGGCAAAGCTCCGTAACGTTGACCCAAATCTCCTAGGTGACTTGGCAATCTGGCTGGTGATCGCAGCAATTCCCTGTGCCAGAATCTACTATGTGCTATTTGAATGGGAACAATATTCCCAGCGTCCAGAGGACATCATCGCAATTTGGAAAGGTGGTATTGCCATTCACGGTGCCATTTTAGGCGGACTCATCGCGGCACTGATTTTTGCTCGAATTCAAAAAATCTCATTCTGGCTATTAGCTGATTTAGTCGTACCTTCTCTCATTTTGGGTCAAGCGATCGGGCGTTGGGGTAATTTCTTTAATTCCGAAGCCTTTGGGCGTCCCACTGACTTACCCTGGAAGTTGTACATCCCCCCTCAACAACGCCCCCCAGAGTTCATTAATAATGAATACTTCCATCCCACCTTCCTCTACGAGTCTTTGTGGAATTTGATGGTCTTTGCGTTGCTGATGTATTTGTTCTTTGGCGATTTAAAGCGTAGACCGCATCTCAAGGTTGGGACGTTGGCTCTAGTTTATATGGTGGCTTATAGCCTCGGTCGAGTGTGGATTGAGGGACTGCGAACCGATAGCTTAATGATTGGCCCTTTGCGTATTGCTCAGATCGTGAGTTTAAGCTTAGTTGCTCTCGGTCTTCTTGGCCTAGGGTGGTTGTATATCCAGCGTCGTTCCTTACCTGATGTTGTCCCAGCACAGCAGCAACAGTGGGATACTCGCACTGAATAATTGCTGTTTTGAACTGTCTCGTTCCAAGGTTCCAGCCTCCAGTTAAGACTGGGCGAAGCATTTGGATACTGAAATTTTAGTCTTTTAACTCAAGGAAGTCGCCCAAATGCTGACGCTCGTTCCTCGCTACCGCTGACGCTCGTTCCTCGCTACCGCTGACGCTCGTTCCTCGCTACCGCTGACGCTCCTTACGTCGCTACCGCTGACGCTCCTTACGTCGCTACCGCTGCGCTAACGCTAACT
>JBFLZA010000209.1:0-12813 GCA_040756535.1 Cyanobacteriota bacterium | reverse complement strand
GTTTTCAATCAAAACGAACAACAAGCTGAGTGAGTCCTTATCAATCGGAATTACGCTCTCTTAATCGTCAGACTCTTGAGGTAAGCCTCTGGATTTTCTGGGTCAAACTCTTTACCGTCAAAAAATTTCTCAACTCCGCGAGATGTACTCGTAGGAATATCTGCAGAGGCAATTCCAGCTTCTTTAGCCGCTTCTTTCCATAAATCTTCGCGGTTGACGGCATCAACAATCTTCTTCGCTTGGTCGATATCTTTAATATTGCCGCCGTGGAAACCCCAGCGCAGGCTTTCGGTCAAGAACCATAAATCGTGGCTCTTGTAGGGATAGGAGACACTGCCAATATCATCTTTCCAATACAGTGGTCCCATTTTGAAGTCATTAATTGCAGGTTGACCATCACCCATCGTGTATTGACCTGCATAAGGGGGTTCAAGAATTTTTGCAGGGATATTAAAGTAATTCCGTCCGGAGACAATTTGAATCAGTTCCGCCCGGTTTTCCGGTTGGTCGGCCCATTGCTGCGCTTCCATCAGTCCCTTTAATATCGCTTTAGTGGCTTTGGGGTTTTTGTCTACCCAGTCTGCGCGAATTGCCAAATATTCTTCGGGATGGAATTTCCAGATTTCACCCGTTAAGGCCGCCATGTGACCAATATCATCGGCAACAATGCGGTAAGGCCAGGGGTCGCCGGTACTAAACGCATCCATCGATCCGTTACGCATCCCTTGCACCGTCTCTGCAGGTGGGACTGCTAATAGGTCAATGTCATTATCAGGATCGACACCACCCGCCGCAAACCAATAGCGAATCCAAAAATCCTGATTCACATTGGGAAAGGTGTGCGCCGCTTTGAATTTCCTGCCGTTAGTTTTTTGAAAGCCTTTGATGTAGTCGGCGGCATTCGTAATATCGAGATCGAGTCCTTTGCCTTTGTGCAGTCCTGCGATCGCAACACCGTTTCCTTGAGTATTTAACTGTGCGAGGACGTACATGGGAATTTTCTTCCCACCAGTAATAATCCCCTCACTAATTAAATGAGGCATCGGCATTTGCCACTGACCACCATCAATTCCACCCGCTTCTGCACCAATCGTCACGTTGTCCCGTGCTGATGCCCAGTTTGCTTGCTTGGAAACCTCAACATCTTTCATGCCATACTTGGCAAAAAAGCCTTTTTCTTTAGCAATAATCAGGGGTGCAGACTCAACAATAGGAATGTATCCTAACTTTATCTTGGTCGTTTCTGGTGCCTGTGCTGGATCGATGTTTGCAGTAGGTATCTGCGCGCTAGTAGCCGCATTGGTGGTAGAAGAGGGGGGGTTTCCCAAACACCCTTTGAGGAATATAGAACTTGCAGCTGAAGCACCAGCAGTTATGAGAAAATTTCGGCGAGACAGCCTGGAAAAATTAGACATAAAGACTCCTTGCAGCTAATCCTTGTTTGCGTAGGGCTACTCAAAAATTGCTATTTTTTTAGGGATTTGGAAGACTTAGAATAGGCTTTTGAAACGGTTGCACATCGCAACCTACGCCAGGGTGTATGGAAACCTAGCGCCCTCCCGTTGGACACTTACACTCACTTTGAGCCACGTTAAATCAGTAATTAGCCTGATTTAATAGTCGTAAGCTTAAGTTGCATTAACGATTCATTGTCAAGGCAGTAAAACCTTCTTCCGCTAGCTTGACTGCCTTGGTAATGAGGTTTCGTTACCTGTCTTTCAACTTGGTATTAGCTTACCACCTGTCTTGGGTGAATAATTAGCTTTGCTATAGAAATCTGAGAAAAATCTTAAATGATTATTATAAATAAACTTATTGTTTTTGCCGTTTAAAGGATTTTAGCGATGACTTAGCGAACTATCTCTATAGCAACCATTGATTCGCTATAGGGATTTATAGGGTAAATTTTAAGAAATGTGAATGAAAAGGGATTTAGCGATCGCCGGACAGCCAGCCAGTTCTAATCTGAAAATAGGAGTCAAGAGCCAGGAGTCAGGAGTCAGGAGCCAGGAGTCAGGAGTCAGGAGTCAGGAGTCAGGAGCCAGGAGCTAGGAGCTAGGAGTCAGGAGTCAGGAGTTCAGGAGAGTAATTTTCATTCTTGCGTTGTGACAATCGCCCGTGGAAGTCTATCTATATATAGATAAACAGAGTTATTGATATGAATTTCCTCCTGACTCCGCAATGGCTCAAACCCTATACACAAGCATCTGTAACACCGATGGGCAAAGCCTGGTATTGTTACCGCAAAGTCATCCTTGCGTTCACCCTTGGGCTAACACTCCTACTAGGCATCTACAGTCGCCCCGTCTTGGCTGTACCCGCAAAAGCCCAGACGTTCAACAGCTTTGCAGATTGGTGTTTGAATCAACAAAACCTGACTCCAGACGCTCAACGTACCGTTAATTTGTTGTTGCAGGTAGCAGATACCACAAATTGCGATCGCGCCAATCAGCAACTCTCCAGCCTTACCGAGATTTTTCTCAATGGAGCGCAACTCTCTGATATCAGCCCCCTTGCCTCTCTAAAAAACGTCAAAACTCTTTTCCTCAGTAACAATCAAATTACGGACATCAGCCCTCTCGCCTCTTTAAACAACCTGACCACTCTTGCTCTGAGTGTCAATCAAATTGCTGATATTCGCCCATTAGCATCCCTCACCCAGCTGAACCACCTGTTTCTCGACAGCAATCAAGTTGCTGATATCCGTCCGTTAGCGTCTTTAACACAACTGGCAACGCTCTCTTTATTTGATAATCAAATCGCTGATATTAGTTCGTTAACATCTTTAACACAACTGGCAACACTCTCTTTATTTGACAATCAAATTACAGATATCAGTTCTTTAGCACCCCTAACCCAATTAACAAACCTCTCCCTATCGGACAATCAAATTACAGACATTCGTTCCATAGCCTCTCTAAAGCAGCTAACTTGGCTTGCTCTCGGTAGCAATCAAATCTCTGATATTAGCCCCCTCAAATTTCTTAATCAGTTGACTTGGCTTGCCATCTTCGACAATCAAGTTTCTGACCTTATGCCCCTAGCGTCTCTTGCCAACCTCACTAAACTCTCCCTAGGCAATAATCCAATTACGGATATCAGTGCTTTGCAATCTCTGACCAATCTAACTGAACTTTTATTGTTCAATAATCAAATCTCCGATATCAGCCCCTTGCAATCTCTAACCAACCTCACTTGGCTTGACCTATACAACAATCAAATAAGTGATATCGGTCCCTTGCAATCTTTAACCAACCTCACTTGGCTCGACCTGAGAAAAAATCCACTTCCTAGCAAAACTTGCCCAGTAAAGCCAGCATCCGTTTGTCGCTTGTAAGGCTTGTCATACCTGCGTAGCCCTGGCTTGCTATTGTAAAGAAGATTATGAAATCTCTTCATTGCTCTCCCTTTAGCTCAGATTATGCTGCCGGTTATTTACTCCGATGAATTTCTCGAACATGATAATGGTCGGTTCCACCCAGAACGCCCTGAACGTTTAACGGCTATCGTCAATGCTCTAAAAGCTGCACCTTGGGCAGACAAAATTGAGTGGCAGTTGCCGACGTCAGTGGAAACCCGTTCAGTCATGCCACTCCTGAAAAAAATTCATACTCCCCTCTACATTGAGTTGGTTCGGGAAACTGCAGTGACGGGGGGTGGAATGCTTGACGCTGACACACCGATTTCTCCCCGTAGTTATGATGTGGCGCTACTGGCAGTGAATGCTTGGTTAGATGGCGTCGATCGCGTCCTCGCCACGGATAATCCAGCCTTTGTTCTAGCGCGTCCCCCCGGACACCATGCGGAACGGGAGAGGGGAATGGGATTTTGTTTATTTTCCAATGCTGCGATCGCTGCTGAATACGCTTTGGAACAACCGGGTATTCACCGCGTTGGCATCCTAGATTGGGATGTTCATCACGGTAACGGTACACAAGACATTGTGGAAACTGACGCCCGAATTGCTTACTGTTCGTTACACCAATCTCCCTGTTATCCCGGTACAGGTCAAGCGAGTGAGCGAGGGCTATATAAGAATGTACTCAACCTACCCATGTCACCAGGCAGCACAGTGACTCAGTACCAGCCCATGTTTGAGCAGAGAGTCTTACCCTTTTTTAGAGATTTTCAGCCTGATCTACTCATTGTTAGTGCGGGTTACGATGCGGCAGCAGATGACCCTTTGGCAGGGATTGCTCTCGCTCCAGAAGATTATGGCCTGTTTACTAACTACTGCCTGCAACTGACTCGTCGCATTGTCTTTGGTCTAGAAGGAGGTTATCACCTCACGGCTTTGGCTCAATCTGTTGTAGCGACGATAGAAAGTTGTTTGGTGTAACATCCATCCAGAACAAGCCTTTAATCAGCCGATTGATGGGCTTAAGCCGAAATTTCATCTTACTTTCGGCATAACTTTATCTATCTTTATCTATCTTTGGGTATACTTGGCAAAACACCAGACTCTTCCTTTGGGAAGACCGTAGGCAAGCCCACCTTAGGCAGGACGTACCACAGCCAAGTATGAACTCATTAGAATTAGACAGAGAAATCAGTAAGATGGCGAGGGCGATGATGATTCGTAACCCTCTGATTGGGGAAGCCCTCATCGCTCATCTGAGAAATCAGCTAACGCTTGACGAGTTAGCCGGTGTGTTGCTTGTCAGTATGGAGCGTTTGCTTTGGTTTGATGCTGAGGCTGTACTGTGGGCTACAGAATTTCTCATTCCTGCCGATGTGATGCAGCAAATCCGACATATGACTTCTGTCAAGGTTTACAAGCAGTTGATTCGCAAGGGATACGTGCCAGGAAAAGACATGAGTGTTGATGCCCATGGCAAACTGCTTGTGAAGGCAATGACGAGAACAGCAGCATGATGCCGTCAGTTTAGCGCTCCGAAGTGCGATCGCTGTCTCTCGTGCAACCGTCATATCCAGTCCGGTTATTCGTTCATTCTAGAAGATATAGAGAAGTCAGAAATCACAATTCATTAAGAACAACTCATCTTCTGACTTCCCTCTCCTCTTTACTCAAGCATCAGTTCCACAGCATCGATCGGTGGTAAGCTGTGGAGATTAGTAGGTAAAGAAAACGTTTCTTTCCCATCACTTTTTTACCTAACCCAAAATTTCTGATTACTGAATCGACACTGTAGCGAAGCCCTTCTCTTTCGCCTTCTTTCTCTGCATCAACACTCCTTCATCGACTCTTCACTGATTTCTTCATCGATTTTTCACAGTAAAACTTAAATCTTTCCGGAATTCCCTGCTTTTGTTGTGTAAGATTGAAGGCAAATCCTACTAAAACAAGAACAACAATACAGTGAAATTGTGGGAAAAATCAAGTTGCTTCTATCTGTATAGGTAGAGATTTCAGACACTTGCAAAAGTCTGTGAAAAGCTTAGAGGCAGAACATTTAAAGCTTTCACAAGCTAATTTTTGTGAAAAAACAGTCTTATTTTGAACAAAGCTTGTGGCATCATTGCAAGAAAAATTGATCTCGAATATCCATTAGGGATAGATAAACAACAATTAAAAATAGCTGATTAGTTGTGGGAGTTGTCATGACAGATACATCTCTTACCTGTAGACAAATATCTCAACCTACGGAAATTTTGAGCCAGTTGCAAAGTGGGCAACTCCTCAAAGTTAAGGGTTCTCGTGGCAGCGCTCTGATTATTTGCCATCGTCATCATTCAGAACTGGCTGGCCCTGGTGCTGCTGTTGGTGGAGTTTTCGATCTCAAATGTGTGCGAGTTATTCCGGTTGGGAAAGTAGCGATCGTGTATCCTGAAACTCATAGCGATCGCCAAAAAGCCTACGCTCTACGGCAACATTGGATGCTTTTTACTCAAAAAGCAATGGAGAAATGGGTACCGTTACAACGCTCCCAGAGGCTTTTGGTGATGCTTTACCAATACTTTGACCCCCAACTGATTGATGAATTGCCTGATGAAGTCCTCGCTCGGTTGGTAGGAGTTTTACCCACAACAATAGAAATGATGCGTCAATCGCTGAAGTCCCAGCGAGAGAAGGTACTGCAAGCGTCACAAGTTATAGAGGTCTAACCGTAGGGTGGGCACACTATACCAATCCAAAGTCAGTTTCTCAACTTTTGTCGTCAGTGCCCACCCTACATCTGCTGGCTTAATGTCGATGTTAGATCAACTTAACAGCCTTCAGACCGAAAAATAGCGCCAGAGCAACGCCCGTAGCACCACCCAAAAGTAAAATGTAAGCTATGACTCCAGACATTTACGTTTCTCCACAAAAACTCATATAACTCCATTGAATCATCTGGTGGGATACAATACAGCCCACGGTTGCATGGAAAAAAGGGCTTGGCACAATGAAGTCTGTAATTGGCGTAAATTTACCGCAGCAGTCTTATGATATCGCAGTAGTAGCGGGTGGCTTGGACGATCTGGGCGTTTGGATGAGTCGCCTGAAACTGGGTAAGAGAGTGTTGGTGGTATCAAATCCAGTTATCTTCAAAAAATACGGGGAACGTACACTTGCAGCCCTGAAGCTAGTGGGGTATGAAGTATCTACTTGCACCCTTCCAGCAGGGGAACGCTACAAAACTCTCAAGTCTGTACAAAAAATCTACGATGTTGCCCTGGAAAACCGCTTAGAACGTTCCTCCACCATCGTTGCATTAGGGGGTGGCGTGATTGGAGATATGGCGGGTTTTGCGGCTGCCACTTGGTTACGGGGGATTAATGTCGTACAGGTGCCAACTTCGCTGTTGGCAATGGTGGATTCTTCAGTCGGTGGTAAGACGGGTGTTAATCATCCCCAAGGTAAGAACTTGATTGGGGCGTTTTATCAACCGCGATTTGTTTTAATCGACTCCTTGGTGTTGAAGACATTACCACCACGAGAATTTCGGGCGGGAATGGCAGAGGTGATTAAATACGGCATTATCTGGGATGCTGAATTATTTTCTAAGCTGGAAGCTACGAAGCGTCTTGACCAACTGCGCTATGTAGATGAGGAATTATTAGACATTATCATTGTTCGCTCCTGCCAAGCGAAAGCGGATGTTGTCTCTCAAGATGAGAAAGAAGCGGGGTTAAGGGCGATTCTGAACTACGGACACACGATTGGTCATGCAGTAGAAAGCCTGACGGGATATAAATTAGTAAATCATGGGGAAGCCGTTGCTATTGGTATGGTTGCGGCCGGACAGATTGCGGTGCAACTGAAGATGTGGAAGCAAGAGGAGGCACAACGCCAAGATGCCCTAATTCAGAAAACGGGATTACCGACGCAGTTGCCGAGTGGGGTGGATATTGAAGCGATTATCGATTCTCTGCAAACGGATAAGAAGGTGAAAGATGGTAAGGTGCGATTTATACTGCCTACCCAGCTTGGTGAGGTAACGATAACAGACGAAGTGCCATCTGATGTCATTCGGCAAGTGCTGCGGCAAATGCAAGCGTTATGAATCAAACATCACAAATGAATTCCTGAATTATCTGCGTCCATCTGCGTGTATCTGCGGTTAAACCATTAAAGCGATCGCCTCTCCTTTGCTATCGCTCCTGATAGTTGTGTCAGTCTTGTGTGTCTGTGCCGTGCGATCGCATTTTTTCCTCCGGGGACGTGATATCAAATCCCCTTGATTGCATATTAGACCTCTTGAAGAGCTCTCTTCTAGGACGGGCAATACGTCCCATCCCACAAGAGTCATTTTTTCTTGTGGGGTAGGCGTCCCGCCTGCCCAAAAATTTGATGAAAAAGACTTTTTAGATAGGTCGATTGTATTTGTAGGGGCTAAAGCCTTGCTGTGGCATTACTCGTTCTACGAAACGCCAGATGCTCTCGACTCCATCGAAATCCATGAAACTGAGGTGATTACCAGCTAAAAACACAGGAGGGTGCGTTCCGGTGCACCCTGATTAAGGGAGGGAATCGTATTTTTGGGTTGGATGCGATCGCCTTTTGTTTGAATGAGTGCGTGAAGCGATCGCATTGCACGAGTCTCACAAATCACTTTTCCTGAGTGGATTCATCACTCTGAGCGTTGGATGCCTCTATCTGTCTGACTGCTTCGACATCTAAACCTAACGCCTCTGCCACTTGCTCTGCATTCATCTCTGATGCCAACAGATGGGATGCTGCTGCCTGCCTCACTTGCTCGACATCTAAACCTATTCCCTCTGCTATCTGCTCCACACTTGCCCCTAACGCCAACATAGGAGGTACTGCTTTTAACTTACCTCGGCGTTCACCTTCCTCAATTCCCTCTTCCAAAGCCTCCTGATAGACTCTGGTTTGCTTTAGATCACTCAATCCCAACATTTCTGCTATCTCCTCTCGGCTTTTCTGGGTAAATTTATAGACAATTATCGTTTCTATCAATTGTATGAATTCTTCCTGGGTTGCTTCATCCGTTGTTTCCCGTCTGACTTGAGCTATCAACTCCCTAGCTTTTATCCCAGCAGTTTCTTCGGGTTCTATCAATAATTTAAGGGTTGCAATACCAATTGACTGCCCTGGAGTTGAGCCTAATTCATCCAAATAGACGCGACGAACTCGCTGACTGGCAAAGAACTCACGGTAATGCTTGATATTTCCTGTGTCTATCTCTTGAGTTGGATAGAGAACAACTGCACTCCAGTCGTTAGTTGGTTTATTCTGACGCAGATATAAAAAGATTTCTGCAAACAACCGAGAGTAAAAATTTGAGTCGGGTTGGAACTGGACTTCAACGAAGTAGATGGGGAGTGATGGCGTATGGTTTGCAGGCAGAAAGACACCGTCAATGCGGAAGGAGAGTTGTTTAACTTCAACGGAGGAGAATTGATAGGCGTTAGCTTCTTCAGGGGGTTGGTTGATGAGTTCAAAGAAGATGCTGGGGAAGGATTGAAAAAGGCGATAGAAGATGGTGTCGGTTTTCACTAAGCTTGAGAGTTCTCAGATTTTGGCAGAGTTCTCTGATTTTATAGTGCGATCGCGCCTCTCCCGTCTTAGCTGCTAAAGTGCGATAAATTTGGGGAAAGCAAAAGCGATTACGCTTCAAACTTCCCGTATGAACAGTAAGAAAAACTTTCTGCTATTCCCTCAATCAGAGGGTAGCTGCTGCGCTGCCTGATTCACTTGCTCTATGTCTAAACCTAATGCCTCTGCTACCTGTTCTACACTCAAACCCAATGATAAGAGGCGAGGGACTGATGCTAGTTCGCGATCGCTCAACAGCAATTGTCGGCGGAGTTCGTTGGTTCTTCGCTTAACTACTCTGTAGGTATCAGCGGCCTGTTGGACAATTGCTGTCAGGTGTTCTGGATTCCAAGGTTTGGTGATGTACTTAAAGACCTTACCTGAGTTAATTGCCTCTACCAGGTCTTCAACATCCGTGTAGCCAGTAAGGAGGATGCGAATTGTGTCTGGAAACGGCTCAACCGTTCTGCTGAAAAATTCTACCCCCGTCATAACAGGCATACGCTGCTCAGAAATAATCACAGCCATCTCACCTTCTGTGTCCAGAATCTGGAGAGCGCTTAGTGCTCCATCAGCCTTGTAAACTTCAAAATCTCGTTGGAAGGTTCTATACAGCAACTCCAGCTTATCAGGTTCATTATCAACCACCATTAGTTTGAGTCTTCTTAAATCCTCTGAACCAACTTGAGCAACTTCAGGTTTCATTTTCCAGTTCCTGCAAAATTAGCAAAATCTTACCTTTAGGTCTGGCAAATTCCGCTCAACTACATTCCAAACCTCATCCAAGTCTAAACCCCTGTAGTCGTGAAGGCGTTAGCTGATTCAGGGGGTTTGTTGATGAGTTCCAAGAAGATGCTGAGGAAGGATTGGAAGAGGCGATAGAAGATAGTATCGGTTTTCAAGCAGCTTGAGACTTCTTAGGGTTTAGCAGAGTTCTTGATTGTAGTGCGCTCATCCTCTTTATCCTTCCTTTCAATGCTTCCTGATGTATCTTCATCTAATCTTAAACGGGTCAAATGTTTTGCCAAGAAAATAAAATAGCGGTGGAAGCTGCATTGGTGGGAAGTCTTTACTGTAAAAAATGTAATTATTTTGAGTTCCTACTAGATAAACTTGCTTTCCATTTTTAATAACTTCTATAGCATAGTAAGTTAGATTTTCTCCAAGCATAAAAACCTCATGGACTTTAAATAAATTTTGATCTATAATTCGTTTTTTCATTAATGAAAAAACGAACCTTTCAGCTTTTTTTTTATTTTTATTTCGCAATTTTTCCTCAATTTTATCAAAAGAGAATTTTATATACCAACCTGTATAGCAATAAACTAAGTCTTCGGGGATTAATAATGAATAATCACCTGGGTAAAGAAAACTCCAAGTAGTAGGCCCACTAAAACCAATTCCTTCAATTCTGCTCTTAAGTCTGTATTTAATTAGAAAAATTCTTACAGGCTTTCCTTCCAAAGGCCAACTAATATCCCGTTCATAAATTATCTTCTGGTCTACTGGTTTTTCACCCATTTTATAGAATAACCATTCACCCATTAGATTCAAGGCTATTTTTCTAGCTGTTCTTTTCTTGTTTATAGAAATGATTAGGTCTGGTGGAATATGGAGACTTACTCCAGAAAATTCTAGTTTGTGCTTTTTTGTATGTAGTTTACTCAGCTGCTCCGCTGCACTTTCCTGGTCGCCACGGGCAAAGTTACCTATTCCACGAGCATACATTAACAGCGGCTCAAATTTAGCAAGTGGTTCTATCAATGTTTCTGCTAATGAGGCTATGCGAACCAGCTCTACCGTATCCTGCTGATAGGCTTTATTTAGAGCTAAAGCAAGTTCACGCGCTGCTTCACTTGGTCGGCTGTACGCTAAAGCTGTCCACCTCTGAGTTTGAGCAAAGTCGCGAGTGTCTATATCAGGGCTATCCAATTGCTGCCGGACATAGGCAAGCAAAAAGTCAGATAGTTCATTAATTCGCTCAGTGCCGAAGCGGGAATTAGCTTTCAACTCACTCAGTAGCGCATCTCTCACCTCTTTTTCCATCTCATAGAGTTCGTGTCCCACTTCATCACAAAGACTGGAAAGGAGTAAATCTGCTACCGCTATCCAAGGAATGTTGAGAACTTCACCGTGAATGTCGCGCTGGAAGTTTGCCCACAGGCGGTACAGCAAATCTGGTGTGAGTGCCAAGGGAAAAGCAGCATGATATGCCAGATAGAGGTGCGCCTCTCCAAAGCGTTTGCCAAAAGCCTCAATTCGACGGTGGGCAACTTCAGGTCTCATTTTCCAGTTCCTGCAAAATTAGCAAAATCTTGCCCTTAAGGTCTGGTAAATTCCGCTCGACTACATTCCAAACCTCATCCAAGTCTAAACCCATGTAGTCGTGAATCAGAACATCCCGAAATCCAGCAATCTGCCGCCAGGGAACTTCTGGATGATTCTGTCTCAACTCTTGGGAAACTCGCTTAACCGCCTCTCCAATCACCTCGAAACTGCGAATCACTCCATCCTGAATTAAAAGCGATCGCAAAAACTCCTCTCTTCCCCCTTGAGTGTAAGCCTAAATGCGTTCAATACGCTCCAGAATTTCCTCTCGCTTTTTTTGGAGCAATTCACCAACACTTATAAACTCACTCATGCTAGAAGAACAGATGAAGCGAAAAGTTTTAGCTATACCATTATGTAGAGATGGAGAATGAACGATGCAACTAGAAGACTATTTCGACTTTCAACGCCCCGATGACATTCGCCTCAAAGGGACAAGAGTAGGGATTGAAACCGTCCTCTACGATTTTATCCATCGCTCTCGTACCCCAGAGGAAATTGCCCAAACTTACCCATCGCTTACTCTAGAACAGGTCTATGCCACAATCCTCTATTACCTGCACAACAAAGAAGCGGTCAGTAAGTATTTAGCTGACTGGCTAGAGTGGGGACATCAGCAACGTAAAGCCCAAGAACTCAATCCATCACCAGCCATTATCCGACTGCGGAAACTGAGAGCAGAACAAGAAGCAATGAAGAAAGCGAATGACTCTCTAATATCTGCTAGATGAAAACGTAGACCCCACCTACAAAACCCAATTACATCGACGCAATCCTGATTAGTCATGTGGGTAGTTGGTGAACCGGGTACTCCTCCCAGAGGAACGTTAGACCCTGAAATTTTGCTTTGGTGTGAAGAGTATGATTTTGTGCTAGTAACAAATAACCGTACATCTATGCCTGTACACTTGGTTGATTATATTACCGCAGGTCGTCATGTGCCAGGGATTTTTATTCTCAATCCCAAGTTGAGTATGGGTCAAAATATCGATGAATTAATTTTCATTGCTGAAGGTTCTTTTGATAATGAGTACCAAGACCAAATTGTTAACTTACCCGTGAGTTATTCATTACCCTCAGAACTGATTTAATGTCCCCGCAATACAGCGATCGCATTCTGCAACCCTCGCCGCGTCATTTCAAACATCGGCACCAAATCAGCAATCTCACCTGCTGTTGTACCCAACCAGCGTTTTTTGGGCATAGGATTGAGCCAAGCGATATAACGCACTCGCTGTTTCAACTGCGTTAGAAACTTCTCCGTCAATTCAATACGCTCCTCACTATAGCCACCCCGCGCCGCACCCGCATCGCTAAAAATCAACACAACTGTTCGCTGAGGAAGATGAGGAAGCATATCATCAATTGCTTCTGCTTCCTGATGATAAGAGTCGTGGTAGAGATAATCCATCGGACAATTGTGAAAATAATAGATACCAGCTTTGCCTAAGCGTCCTCCCCGCACTGCCGTTTCCGCCAATCGATGAGACAAGGCATGAAACGGCACCATCGACCCATCTTGGTCAATTAATAATAGTAAT
>JBFLZA010000208.1:0-12822 GCA_040756535.1 Cyanobacteriota bacterium | reverse complement strand
GTATGTTGCATAATTTATCTATTAACTTTCGTAACTTTTGCCAACGGGATTGGTCAGCACCGTCCCTTAGCTGACCCGCCTTATATCCCACGCTTAAAAGTCGTGGGTTTTACGGCGCTTTCTATAATAATAAAGCTTGTTCACGGACAGTTACTCTATTATTTGTGTCCCTCTTCAGAAAATCTGCCTTAGTGGAAACGACGAAGTAAAATTGCCTATTTTCTGAGTTCTTAGGATGTATTTCTCTGCTTTTGGCGATCGCTGATAATTTCCTCTGCTCCTCAGGATTGGTTGCAGGACAGTAGCCTACGGGTGATTACCCATAACGAAAGAATGAACATTGAAGCGAATAGCTTAGAGCAAGTAGGCTGTCTTGGAGCCTGCCGGGGAGATTTCGAGCATTCCCAAGCCGTAATTTGTATCCTTGCTCACAGCCTGACTTAACCTCAAACCAAGCCTATAGGTAGAAAGGGGTCTGTGCCTTGGGTAGAAGTTGAGAGAAACCGCAGTCGTTATCCTCTTTAATAGTCGCAATTGAGAAGCTGTGTTTTCCTAAATTTTTGCTTTGTGTTAGTGAAGTATCTCTTCCCAATTCAGCCGCTAATTAGGGTGGAAGTACCATTTTTTTGAATGTCAAAAATCTCTTGAAATTCATTTAATAAGAAGAAGCATAACTTATGAAGCTTTCCAATGTATCTAAAATTGCTTGGGTCGGTGCCTTGGCTTTAGGTTTAGCAACTCTACCCACAACTGTGCCTACCTCTGCCCAGACTGGGACTGGTTCGACTGGTGCGACAACAGGTACTGGCACTGGCACTGGCACTGGCACTGGCACAACTACAGGTACTGGTACTGGTACGACAACAGGTACAGGTACTGGCACTGGCACAACTACAGGTACTGGCATTAACACGACAACAGGCACAGGTACTGGTACTGGTTTGGGTGGCACCACTACTGGCACAGGTACTGGTACGACAACAGGTACTGGTACTGGCACAACCACAGGTACTGGTACTGGCATTGGTGACACGACAACAGGCACAGGTACTGGTACTGGTTTGGGTGGCACCACTACTGGCACAGGTACTGGTACGACAACAGGTACTGGTACTGGCACAACCACAGGTACTGGTACTGACTTGGGTGGCACGACAACAGGTACAGGTACTGGCACTGGCAGTGGTGACACGACAACAGGTACAGGTACTGGTAGCACCACAGGCACTAGAGTTAATCGCACGACAACAGGTACAGGTACTGGCACAACCACAGGTACTGGTACAGGTACTGGTACTGACTTGGGTGGCACGACAACAGGTACAGGTACTGGCACGACAACAGGCACTGGCGCTGGCGTCGGTACTACGACAACAGGTACAGGTACAGGTACTGACACGACAACAGGCACTGGCGCTGGAACTGGTGACGCGACCACAGGGACAACCACAGCTCCTGGTGACACAACTTCAGGTACAACCACAGATCCTAGTGGTATGCCTTTGGGAACAAGTACAGCTCCTGGTGACCCACTCTCAGGAACAACTACGGCTCCCGGTGATACGACTTCAGGGACAACCACAGCTCCTGATGGCACGACTACAGGAACTAATTCTTATCAAAGAGTTAGCCCTGTAAGAAGCGAACGAGGTTTAGATTGGGACTGGATAGGGTGGTTTGGTCTCATTGGTTTAGCTGGTCTAGCCAATCTGTTCCGTAAGCCTCAAGAAGAAACGGTTGACCCTCGATAAGGAGCGTTAGCAATGAAACTCAAGCCAATCAATGAGCAAGTTGCCGCTGTTGTAGGAGCGTCTAGTGGCATCGGGCGGGAAACAGCGCTCCAATTCGCTGCACGAGGAGCCAAGGTGGTGGTTTCGGCTCGCAGTGAATCAGGATTGAACTCTTTAGTAGATGAAATCTCGCAGCAGGGCGGTGACGTAAGTGCTGTGCCTGCGGATGTTACAGTATTCGATCAGGTTAAAGCGATCGCAGACTATACCGTCGAACAATACGGGCGACTTGATAGCTGGGTGTATCTCGCTGCGGTTGCTCTTTATGCCACCTTTGAGCAAACAACAGCAGAGGAATTCAAGCGCATCATTGACGTGAACTTGATGGGACAAGTCTACGGTGCAATGGCGGCGCTACCTCATCTCAAGCGTGAAGGACGGGGGGCACTCATTCATATCTCCTCACTGGAGGCGAGGCGAAGCCTACCTTTCCACAGTGCCTACGCGGCAGCCAAACATGGAATTGACGGCTTTCTCGAAGCGTTGCGCTTGGAACTGCTACACGAGAAGCTAGAGATTAGCGTCACTAATGTAATGCCTGCATCCATTAATACGCCTTTATTTGATAAAGCGCGAACGAAGTTGGGCGTCAAACCAATGGGTATGCCACCCATCTACCAGCCTCACCTCGTTGCTGAAGCTATCCTTCGCGCTGCCGAACATCCAACCCGTGACGTTGTTGTTGGAGGCGCTGGTAAGATGATGCTTCTGGGTCAGCGACTCTCACCCCATCTGATGGATACCTACATGCTAGCTACAGGGTTTAAGTCCCAACGAACCCATGAGTCAAAATCGGAAGATGCCCCGGACAATCTCTTTGCGCCTATCCCAGGTTTTGATCGAGTTGAGGGAGATTTATACCGATCAAGCGAAGTCGAGTAGCTTCTAACCGCTATCACAGCAATTTTGGGGAGTATTGAGATCATCACAGGTTCGGTAGATCGCTAGCGCGATCGCTAAATAATATTTGCGTCAATGCAACACAGGAGCGAAGCCATGCGTGCTTCGCTCCTGTAAATCTGTAATCATGCAGTTCCCATCCCGGTGCTGTCAGTGCGATCGCAAAATCTCTCCAGAGTACATTGGCTCAACTCGCACCGGGAAGCGATCGCAGCGTGCCGAAACTTATGTAATTCAGTGGTAGAAATACTTATGGATTGATAACGCCATAGTAAATGGCTGCAACAGAAAGAAGGCTTGCTAGAAAAATTGTTTTTACAACCCTGAAACCAAATGCATTCATTGCTTTTCTTTCATAGCTCTGGATCTTCTCCTATCCTTCAGCAATGCATTAGAAGTCGCCTTCTACTTAGGAGCAGGGTTAAATTAATTTTTCTAGTATCCATTGATACAGGGGCATTAGAATACCTCACTTCAAGAGGTCAAGGAGAGCCAGGGCGTCTGTACGGGGGATTCTAACCCGTCTTTAATTAGGTTACGTTAGCGCAGCGGGACGAAGTCCATTACGAATTTTTAATTACGAACTAGGTTGAATATGTCCTTATCTTAGAGCCTCAACTCCATCAATAAAATCAAGGATAATCGGTGCAAACTTTTCTGGACGAAACATACTCAATTCATGAGATTCTCCTTCTACAACTATTAGCCGAGAAGATTTTATTGCCTGTGAAAACTCTTGACCCATCTTTAGAGGGATAAACATATCATTCTGGGCCCATAGTACTAAACAAGGAGATTCGATTTTTGCTAATAGAGGTCTTATGTCTTCCTCTAAGCAAATTTTTGCTGATTGAATAACACTTCCAGTGTTGAGCAAACAGTTGTTGAGGAAAGATTGAGTCATTCTACTCACACGCTCAATTTTTGTAGTCAAAAATTCAACAGTAAGTTCAATTGACCTTCGACCCAAAACTTCTGGCAGAGTTCCTAAAGGAATACCTGTACTATCTACAACTATAAGACTACTAATAAGGGATGGTTTTGAGGCAGCTATTATTATAGCGATCGCGCCTCCCATCGAATGCCCAATTATATGAACTTTTTCAAAGTTTAATTCATTCAAAAAGTCAATTATACAATCGGCATAATCCTGATAGTTTTGCAAAGATTTAGAACTCGTTGATTTTCCAAAACCCGGTAGAGTGGGGGCAATAATCTGATAATGCTCAGCTAAAGCATTTAAGCTTTCTTGATAAGGGGTAAAGGATACAGACCATCCTGGTAAAAAAACTATGGGAATCGAGCCTGAAGCTAGTCCTCCTTCCCAATAACAAATTATATCCCCCTTGATATCTACTTGCTTTTCAGTGAATTGGGTTCTCACTTTGTATTTATCTCAAAATTACTTTTAATAGTTTAGAATAGCTAAATATAATATTGATATCTAAAAATTTAGAATAGCTTAAATATTGATACGGCATTCCCCCACCGGCTCCTATCTGCTACAAGATTAGCAAAGCAGGCTGAAGCCAAGTGGGGTGTACTGCCGAATTTGGTTCAAGGGAACTGGATGCTTTTACTTAATGATGGCAGGCGTAGCTACATAGCCTAGGCGTTGACTACTTCACCACCATTGGGATGCAGAATTTGACCTGACATATAGGAAGAATCAGCCGAAGCGAGGAACACATAACAGGGAGCAACTTCTTCAGGCTGTCCGGCACGCTGCATCGGCACTTGAGCACCGAAGCTTTGCACCTGCTCCTCAGGGAATGTTGCGGGAATCAAAGGAGTCCAGATGGGGCCAGGGGCAACGCCGTTGACACGAATACCCTTCTTAACTAGAGATTGAGATAGAGAACGAGTAAAAGCAACGATCGCTCCCTTAGTCGAAGAGTAATCTAATAGTTTGGGATTGCCCTTGTAAGCCGTAACTGAAGTGGTGTTAATGATGGCGCTGCCTTCCTTCAGATGGGGTAGAGCAGCCTTAGCCATAAAGAACATACCAAAAATATTGGTGCGGAAGGTACGCTCTAGTTGCTCAGCACTGATGTTCTCAATGCTTTCCTGCGGATGCTGTTCTGCCGCATTATTGACCAGAATATCCAGGTGCCCAAGCTCGTTAACTGTTTGCTGTACCGATTGCTGGCAGAACTGTTCATCACCGATATCACCCTTAATCGTCAGACAGCGCTTGCCTTCGGCTTCCACCAGTCGTTTGGTTTCTTGGGCATCTTGATCTTCGTTGAGGTAGACAATCGCTACATCTGCCCCCTCTTGGGCATAGAGGATTGCTACAGAGCGACCAATACCGCTATCACCACCCGTAATCAACGCTGTTTTGCCTATCAGTTTGCCCGCCGCCCGATAATTAGAACCCTCGGACTTGGGCTTTGGCGTCATTTCCGCTTCGATGCCCGGTTGCTGATTTTGATGCTGTGGAGGCTGTAATTCCTGTTTCTGTTGAGCCTGAGTCATAGTCCTTCTTCCGTTTTTTTAGTTCCCGCGCCTGTGCTGTTTTTGGGCAGGCATCTAACACTCTAGAATGTGCTTTCTATTCCTTCGTGCTTCATTAGAAAGAAGTGTTGGCTATGCCTTTAGAGCGGTTTTTGATTACAAGAAATAGTGATTAGCATTACAAATCAGCCACCTTCAGTAAAAACTGTACAACTCGCGCAAGGAAAATTACTCTGCTGGACTCCTATTTTTAAGTTCCATGTAAGAGGGAACCTGGGAAATTTTTAAGCAGAAATTAGCTCCTAATAAGATATTAGGAGTTCGCTGTCTTAGTGCCTAGAAACCCCCAGGAATTGCTACTGATCTTTACCTGTTGCCTTGAATCAGCAGATTCAATGCTCCTATATCTATCATCTTCTAGAAGCAGTATGAACTGCTCTTCTACCTAAATAATTGGTTTCATGTTAAGTCCAAATGCAATGATAAATACAAAAAATAAAAGAACCAGGCATTATCCCATGTCTTTTTGATAAGAGGTATTGTCAAACGCTTGACCGAAGTATAGAGGAGTACATTTTTTTTTATTTAAATGCTGCCTTTTGATAGAGTTGTTAGAGTGAAAAACGGGTTAAATAGATTAGTAAATACTCCCTACCGCTAATTAGCTGATGTGCATTCAAATTGTCTGATGAAGTTTGCTTTCAGAGCGGGGAGAATAAGTTATGCAACTTAATGGTTAATTAGCTTAAGACTGAGGATAAGGCGAAATAAGCTGTCATCCTTCTTGGTTTACATAAGGGCGAGGCATTACAGCAGGTTTCAGTAACTCGCGACCATCAGGTAGGAGCACGATATATCGTGCCCTTACAAAAAATCTATATTGAACCCTAATTACATAGAAACTCAGGAATTGTTGATTTTTATTAATTTAAGGGAGTGTAATGCAGTGGAAGATTTCTTACGCAGGTTGTTAGATCATCACGTCACAGTAACCTGGCTATTCTTGATTATTGGATTCTGTTGGATGGCTTATATTCCAGCTCTTAGAAGGGAATAAAAGACTTTATAAAATCTGACACCTATTTTAGGGTGTCCACCTAAAGGACACCCTCTGTATTTATAAAATTGGGAGATGTTTGAAATAGTGGCGGAATCGAGCGGAAGATTTGACTATAGCAGTTCTCAATTGGATAAGGTACAAAGCCTTTAGTTTTAGGGAACAGGTAACAGATAACAGGTAAGAAAATTTAATCTAACTCACTTAAACGAGATTACTCTATAAAACCTTTGATAACTATCAAGTAGCCGATTCTGGTAGAGGAGGGCGAAGGCAAAGATAGGCTAGTGCACCTAAAAGCGGAACTAAAGTCACAGCCCAAAAAATCCGAGAATCCCTAAGTCCCCGACGAGCCATGTCATCGCCAAGGACAGAGGGAAATAAAACGCACATTAGACAAAAATCTAGGGTAATGAGATGAACAAAGTGATTAGTCTGCCACTGCCGAATAAAATCTACCCAATTCCCAGCCAGCATTGCATAGGCAAGCAAACCTGTTGTAATTAAGCTAAGAAATAGACCGAAACCGCGGGAATCTAGAATCTTCAACCAGGTATCTTTTTCCCCAGTAAATTCTTGATTAGGTTGACGCAGGATTAAATAAGGTAGCAGTCCAATTACGCCCGATCCATTCGACGCTAAGAAAGAGGGCCAAGCCGATATATCTTGCATTTGCTCATCAATAAATATCAGACAAGCATAAATCATCGGCCAGACACCCATCAGGCTAAATATAACCACTAAAATTGGGTTGATATTTGCCCACTGGAGCGTTACTAGTTTTTCAATCAGCGTCAGCGTGCCAGATTGATCGAGCGGAGCTAGTAACAACGTATAGGCAACAAATACTAACCAGATCAAACCAAGTATAAATTTTAAACCCATAATCTTAATAGGTGGTTTTATGCTATGTCACTTCCTCAAACTGTATAGCGTAGAGCCAATAATTTACTTCTGCCTGAAGATAAGTTTTCTCAATTGACGCAGAGAAACATCATACTCAATTCTCATTTGTCCCAAAGGTTTTTCGGAATATCCACTGCAAGAAGCCAGGAAATAACTGATAAGATGCATTCGATAGCTTTGCTGAGCCAACCATTACCTCACTTTTTTGATGCTTGAGAGCCTCCCAAATTGCTTGTGCCACTTTCTCAGGCTCCTCTAGCACGGGACTGTTTAGTGCATTTTCTACTAATTCATGGCGCTGATGAACATCTTGTTTATCCTTACCTCGAAAGATTGCCCGTTCCATGAGGCTAGTTTTGATGAAATTCGGATGAATCCCACAAACATGAATACCTTTGGGTGCTAGTTCCGCGTGCAGTGCTTCAGTCAGTCCTGTAATAGCATACTTGCTAGTTGTGTAAGGTGTTTGGTAAGAAATTGGTATTTTTCCGCCAATAGAACCTACATTAATAATTGTTCCGCTACCTCGATTAAGAAAATGAGGTAATAGCGCATGAATCATGTGAATATAACCCCAAAGATTAGTATCGATGACTTGATGCCAATCTTTAAGAGAACACTCCTCTACTGGTGCTAAAAGGTAAATTCCTGCATTGTTAATTAGCACATTGATCGCACTATAATAATCGAGTGCTTTCTGGACGAGTGTATGTACTTGGTCAGGATCTCTCACATCCGTAGGAACAGCTAGTGCTTTTCGACCGAAAGAGCGCACTTCAGATGCTACAGCTTCCAAACGGTCAGCCTGACGAGCTGCAAGCACAATATCATACCCCTTCTGGGCTAATAACAGAGTTGTTGCTTTGCCAATGCCTTGAGAAGCACCTGTAATCAGTACAGTAGAAGCCATACGATTTAATCTTTAAAAATTCTCTATTACTCTCCCATTGTGGTAAATAAAAATTAAAAAAACTCTAGCTTTTGTGAGAATTTCAATAGTAATTAATTACTATTTTAGGCGGAGGTCAATAAATTTAAAAACGCTCTAAGCCAAAGCGCATATGGCTTAAAGAGAAGAAGCTGTGGTATTAAGAATATTAAAGGGTATTTAATAACATAAAATTTGAGCCAAAATCACAGGATGTCGAAACGGCTCTCCCCCTGGGGGAGGAAAAAATACGTCTTAGGACAGACAGAAGGGGGTGAGGCGGAAGATAAAATAACTGTGCTTTGAAGTGTATTATTTTTGCTCTTATTTTCTTCCCAATGAGTTCCGTTATTTTTGAAACAGCTCTCATTGGGAATTTTTTTCCCTTAATTAGATAGTTCACCGCTTTCTTGGCTTAATCATGAGAAGCAGAAGAGAGCAGCTTGCTTCCTTACTCAGAGATTACTAATAGCGCAGCGAGACGTAGACCGAGAAAGGAACAGAAAAAGCATAAGTTTTTTTTATCCCTTTGATTGGTCATTTATATCTTATTTAACTTTTATTCATAAACAGAAAAAGGTATTTTTAAACCTATATGTCATGAAGTGATGACATTTCTCTCATGCCTCAAGTATTTTTAACTGGCATTGAGGAATAAATATCAGTTTCGTATTCCCAAAAATGCTGATTTTTTGGGTGGATATCTTGTCCACGATATTGAGATAGCAAGTTAAAAGCTACTAACGCGAATTGAGCCTGTTTACCTGATCGAGGCATTGCTTTTGCCAGGAAACTAAATAAGTTCCCTTGTTTATTGATGAATTTAAAACTTGGCTAGGACAGTATAACGCAATTTATCTGAACTGGCCGTCTGTTTGCTGTGGTTGTTGTAGAGATTTATGAAAGGCTACTTACCTAAAAGGCGATTTAATTACATTTACCTGCCCCGATTGAAGTACAAAAGCATTCATTTTAAATGGCAAAATTACTGCTTTAAACTACGTGGGAGTAAGCGTTCCGTTCCTCTCGATAAACCGCATCACATATATATTTTTTGGAGTTGGTTGGGGAGTTTTATCGGAATTGCAGCAACAGCATACCTTGCCGTAAAAACTAATTCTCCTCTACTGATGGCTCCCTTTGGTGCCACCAGTGTCTTGATATTTGGTGTACCGGATAGCCCTTTAGCTCAACCCCGGAATGTGATTGGTGGTAATCTTATCGCTGCCTTAGTTAGCTTGACGATTCTGCATCTTTTCGGTTCAGAACCTTGGACAATGGGCATGGCAGTGGCAACAGCTATTGGCATAATGCAGTTGACTGGAACGTTGCATCCCCCTTCGGGGGCTGTTGCCTTAGTGGTGATGATGACGAAAGCTCCATGGCAGTTTCTGCTAACCCCTACTCTGGAAGGTTCTATGATTCTGGTACTCTGCGCTGTGGTGTTCAATAATCTGGCAGAAGAGAGAACTTATCCCAAGTACTGGCTATGAGAATTTTCGCGTTAAAGACAAAACCTCGCTGTAGAACTGGTTAGGCGCAATGGTAATAGAGGTTTGACAGGAATTTTCCCCTTGGTGCGCGGAAAGAAATTAGAATCTCCCGATTTTAGCGAAGCGCGGAATCGGGAGAGTGCCAATGAGTCTAATCCAGCTATCTAGCTGAGAAACAGCTAAAAGTAGATTCCGCAATTTTACTGAATCCAATTCAGCCATATAGCTGAGTTAGATTAGAGAGCATCTATCTTAAGGTTGAAATATAGATTTTTTGATGAACAGACAAGCGACGGGATTAAGTATAAATACTTAATATCCTCTGGAAATGACGGTGCGAAAGGAGCATTCATCGAGCTTTCTTCATGTCTTAGGTGTCTCAATACATTTACTGTAGTAGGAGTATTTTATGGTTACCACCCAATTATTCAATAACATCTCACTTCTAGGCAGCTTAAATGTCTCTAATCGGAGTACACCAAAAGATTTTTATCGGCAACTAAAAAGTATTCCCAATACTATAATCTCTATTCAGTACAACTCTGACAAGTTTCTGACTTTCCACGTTAACAGAGTACAGCAGGGAGAGGTTATATACTCTTCTGATGCTAAAGCGACTGGTTTGCGATGTCTGATTAATGACAAAACCTACATCTTTACCCGCGAACATTTAGACCAGATGAGCAACCGCGAATGCCGTGACCTGTGCCACTACTTAGGATTTGATGGCAGTCAGCTTATTGCAAACTAAAGAGCCGATTCATTAATGGTAGTGCTAACCCAGGAGCGCTTGCCCCGTAAGGGTTTTGGGATAGTCATAGAAGCGCTGACCCTACGTAAATCGTCGTTTCCATGATTGAACCGATGTTCTAGCCATAGCAACTGGCTTGCTATCAGGGCAGTAAGTGATCAAACTCTTTCTTAATAATTTGATAGCATTCACAGGAGCCAACTTCCAGACCTTCACGATTGAGAATCATCATTTTGCCGCGATGGTATCGGATTAGCCCTGCCTTTTGAAGAATAGCCGCAACTTCACTAACACTAGCACGGCGAACTCCTAACATTTGGGCAAGGAACTCCTGAGTTAAAGGAAATTCATTGGAATTGACCCGATCGCGACTCAGCAGTAACCAGCGACAGCATCGCTCTTCTATCGAGTGTAGGCGGTTGCAGGCAACTGATTGTGCCAGCATATTCATCAATGCTTGAGTATAGCGCAGCAACAGGTTGTGAAGTGGGCTACCTGGGGTAACCTCGCGTTTGAATACATTCACTGTCATTCGCAGAGCATCACCGGAAACCTGCACAAAAGCCTGATTAGGAGAGTGAGTAGCTCCTAACAATATGGGAAGGCCTGCCATTCCTTCATTACCTATCGTTGCTACTTCGACTACCCCGCCGTCTTCCATCACCCTAATTAGAGAAACCACGCAGTTGTTGAGGAAATAGACATACTGGATGGGGTCGTTGCATTCATAGAGAAGATGCTTAAATGACAGAGAGACAGGTTCCATTTTAGGAAGGAGACGTTGGTATTCAGTTGTAGGCAGAGCAGCCAGAAGCTTATTACTAACGGGAGTAGGGGAAATTGGGTACACGGACTTTGCTGAATCTACTTGCATCAAGCCTCACTTCAAGTAGACAACTTACGGCAATAGAGCAGTAGTGAGCTACCTGTGCAAGTATGAATCTTTTGTAAAAAATTGATGTAGCTAAGGTACATTGTAATTTTACAATCAAGAATAATTATCCGTACGCTATCGGACAGACCAATAATTGCCCAGACTGTAATCTAGAAATAGTGAAACCGCGCAAAAAGCGTAAAGGTGCTTACTGAAATCGTAGTAGACATGATAATGCGAAAGTCTCCAGCGCCAGTTATTTCGCAGCAAACCAGAAACTTGATTAACAGACTTCTGTTAGGGAAATTTTCCTTGTCTGAAATTGCTAAAATTACAGGTATTTCAGAGCAGTGGTTGCAGAGTTATCTCAATGCCAGATAGAGTTTGTTTCAAGCTTAGGTGGTTCTGTAAATCTATCTCACGCAATATACTGAAGAGTTGAACAGAGTTTAATTCCCATGTTTTCTAACTATTTATCTAGACCTTGAGACGTATTTTGACTCAGAGTAAATGGTTGTAAAAGTACATTAAAAGTTGCTACTATATTCTGAGCCAACTGATAGGACTATCCCGAATGCTTTTGCTAGCTATTCGGGATTTTTCTCTTTTAGGTTTGCGGATAACTTTAGAACAAAAAAGCTTTTAATAGGGATTTATATCTAAAGATTGAGTTGAGTTATCGAGGCAGTTTATAGAATAAAACAAGATAAAAATACAACAATTTCTAAGAAAGATTATCTCTAGATCGATTGAAGGCATAATCTTTATTAATTTGGTATTTTTATCAAGTAGTTTGACTAATTTTCTAGGATTTTCTAAATCTTAAGTTTGAACATTAGTTCAATCAATAACTTAGGGCTTAAGCAATAAGTTATTACAGTTCTCAAGCTATTAATGCTCTCCAAAGCTTGAGGAAATAGATGCGGAAAACCTTAAGGGAACTGGCATTCAGCAAGCGTTGATTCTAAATAAATATCAATTTTTCTGGATTTTATCTATGTATATAGCTACACTCTGGCCGGGGAAAGTTTATCCTCTAGGTGCAACATGGGATGGCAAAGGTACGAACTTTGCTTTGTATTCGGAAAACGCAACGGGTGTTGAGCTTTGTTTATTTGATAAAGACAATGAGGAGACGCGCATCGAGCTAACTGAAGTCAGCAACTTTGTCTGGCACGGCTACGTACCAGGGGTGTCACCCGGTCAAAAGTACGGACTCCGAGTGCATGGGCCCTATGCACCGAATGAAGGTCATCGATTCAACCCCAATAAACTTTTGATTGACCCCTATGCCAAGGCCATTGATGGGGATGTGGGCAATGGGCCAGAACTCTTTGGCTATTCTTGGGACGCTCCTGAACAAGACCTATCTTTTTGCGATTTAGATGACGCTCATTTAATCCCCAAATCTGTTGTCGTCGATCAGTCGTTTGATTGGGAGGATGACCAACTGCTGAAAACCCCGTGGCACGACACCATTATTTATGAAACCCACGTTAAAGGCTTTACCAAGCAGCACCCAGATATTCCCGAAGAACTGCGGGGTACCTATGCGGGATTGGCACATCCGGCTGCGATCGCACATTTGCAGGCAATGGGAATTACAGCCCTTGAAGTGATGCCTGTGCATCACTTCCTCACCTATCCAGGATATCTGGTAGACAAG
>JBFLZA010000207.1:0-12827 GCA_040756535.1 Cyanobacteriota bacterium | reverse complement strand
AATTCTTGTACTAAATCTGTCCGGACAAAAGGGTTGCATGAGGGCGGGTTGTGATTGTTCAATGATCGATGGGTTACAAATATTCTCGCTAAACCCGCCCCTACAAAAATCATAATCAATCTGATCTAAATCAGTGCTTGGGCTAGAGCCATCAACCCTGCAATGATGGCAGAGGAAGCATAAACTCAAATGCGATCGCATTTCCCCCCTACAGTCTGCCACCAAGATACGATACCCTTGACTAGAACAGACTTTCTTGCTAAAACCGACGCCTGCCCCTCCATCTAGCCATGACTGCAACCATCGATTTCCTCAGCCACCTCAACCCCTCCCAACGCCGCGCCGTCGAACACTTCTGCGGGCCCCTGCTTGTGGTTGCTGGTGCGGGTTCCGGCAAGACAAGGGCACTTACCTACCGCATTGCCAATCTCATTCTCACCCACAAAGTCGATCCGGAAAACATCCTCGCCGTTACCTTCACCAACAAAGCGGCACGGGAGATGAAAACCCGGATTGAATTAATTTTTGCCCAGCAACTCGCACAGCAAAAACATGGGCAACGTTTGGAACTCCTGCCAGAGGAAGAACAAACCCAGTTGCGATCGCGCGTTTACAAAAGATACATCAAACCCCTGTGGATTGGCACCTTCCATAGCCTATTTGCTCGCATCCTCCGCCTCGATATCAATAAATATCAAGACGAAAAAGGACATGAGTGGAAGCGTAGCTTCTCCATCTTTGACGAATCTGATGCCCAAAGTTTGGTTAAAAATATCGTCACCAAACAGTTAAACCTGGATGACAAAAAATTTGACCCCCGCAAACTCCGCTACTCTATTAGTAATTCTAAAAATCAGGGATTATCTCCTAAAGATGTAGAGAGAACTCAGCCCGATTATAAGGGTCGAGTCCTTGCCCAAGTTTACAGCCTTTACCAAGACCAACTCGCTGCTAATAATGCCCTCGATTTTGATGACTTGATTTTAGTCCCCGTCAAATTATTCCAACAGAATGAAACGGTCTTAGGCTACTGGCATCAGCAATTTCGTCACATTTTAGTGGATGAATATCAAGATACTAACCGAATTCAATATGATTTGATTAGCCTGTTAGCGACCAATGGAGAGACGAAAAAGAGTGAATGGAATTGGAAAGAGCGCTCCATCTTTGTCGTGGGTGATGCTGACCAATCCATCTATTCCTTTAGAATGGCTGACTTCACTATCTTATTAGAGTTTCAGCAAGACTTTGGGGATGGATTGGCGGATGAAGACACCCGCACAATGGTGAAACTGGAAGAAAACTATCGTTCCAGGGAAAACATTCTCCAAGCCGCTAATTATTTAATTGAAAACAACACCCAACGCATTGATAAGGTACTTCGACCCACACGCGGCATCGGTGAACAGATTTATGTTCACAAAGCCGATGACGAACTAGAAGAAGCGAAGTTTGTCTTCAATCAAATTATTAGAATGGAGCAACAGCACCCAGAATTAGACTGGGGAAGCTTCGCTATCCTTTATCGCACAAATGCCCAATCTCGACCCTTTGAAGATGCCTTACGGGGTAAAGTTCCCTACATTATTGTTGGGGGTCTAAAGTTTTATGACCGCAAAGAAATCAAAGATTCCCTAGCGTATTTGAGAGCGCTTGCCAACTCCGATGATACCGTCAGCTTACTGCGAATTATTAACACCCCCCGACGCGGCATTGGTCAAGCTACCGTTGATGCCTTGATGAATGCTGCCAATGAATTAGGGGTATCCCTGTGGGAAATTTTAAGTGACCAAACTTCCGTCAATACTTTAGCTGGACGTTCCGCCAAATCCGTCAATAGCTTTGCCGAATTGATTCAAAAGTGGCAAAAGCAAGCCGAAAATCTCTCAGCCGCTGAAATTGTCAAAGGCATTATGGAAGAGTCGGGTTATCTTCAGGATTTGACAAAACAGGGCACCGACGAAGCGGAAAACCGAATCGCAAACATCGCTGAACTTTACAACGCCGTCCTCCAATTTCAAGAAGAAAACGAAGACACGAGTTTAGAAGGATTTTTGGCAAATGCCTCTCTCGCTTCTGATTTAGATGACCTTAAAGATGGGCAAAAAACCGTATCCTTGATGACGCTGCATTCAGCAAAAGGCTTAGAGTTTCCCGTTGTCTTTTTAGTAGGACTGGAACAGGGATTATTCCCCAATTATCGCTCCATGAATGACCCTGCATCCTTGGAAGAAGAACGCCGCCTTTGCTATGTGGGTATCACCCGTGCTCAAGAACAGCTATATATTTCCCATGCCCGTGAGCGACGCTTATATGGTAACCGGGAACCGGCTGTGCGATCGCAGTTTCTTGAGGAATTACCCAAAGATTTAGTCAGCAGCACATTGGTGAAAGTCAAATCCAACAAGCAAGCGTCTTCTGTCTCAGCACCTAAGGAGCAAAAATCTCAGCGTTCAACCAAACAGTCGCAGGAATGGAAAGTGGGGGATTTACTCATTCACGGTACCTTTGGTACAGGTGAAGTTACCCATGTTTTTGGTTCAGGAAATAAAATCAGTATCGCCGTCAAATTTGCGGGTTTAGGTCAAAAAATCCTCGACCCCACACGAGCAACATTACAACGGGTGAACTAGTGCAGCATGGCAGAAATAATCCACCAGTTGGCAGCAGGGGAGCAGGGGAGCTGGGGAGCTGGGGAGCTGGGGAGCCTGAGGAGTAAGCTTTTACTTTAATCCTACTGAAGTGGTGGAAAACTTTTGCCGCGTTGCACTAGAAAGAACAATTACGTGAGGTCTGTTCACAAAATATTCACTAAAGTTTAGTATAAGCGTAAGCCGCATTTTTGCTGCTTTTTTCTCTAAAGAAAACCCGCTCAATGCTAACGCTAGGCGGTTTTTTATTTATAGGGAGTTTAATACACCCAAATGCTGTTAATTTAGCTGTAGTAATGTTTAATAGTTTTAAAGTTTTTTAGATTGTTATAAGTAGATTTGTTAGCCTGATTAGGCATAGGGTTTAGGTATATTTTTTTACTTCTCAAAACTTGAGCAAAAAAACTTAAATTTCCTAGATAAATTCTGATGCCGACTTTACACGGAGTTATCAATAAAAGCCTAGATGCCATGACAGAATCAGGCACTAACAATACCGAGACCGAGCAGCAGTATCAGGAACACTTAGAAGAATTATTAGCAGAGCGTACTGATGAACTCAGACATACCTTAGAACGACTCCAGCAGGAAATCACCGATCGCAAACAAGCAGAAGAGACGTTGCGCTTACGCGAAGAACAGCTACGGGCAATTCTAGATAAAGTGCCTTCCGTAATTTACCTCAAAGACTTCCAGGGTCGGCACATTCGGGTTAACTCTCACAGGGACACTGTCTCCCACCTTACCAAGGAGCAAGTACTGGGCAAGACTGACGACGAACTCTTCAGAAAAGCGATCGCCGAAACCTTCCAGGCAAACGACCAAGCGGTGCTGGCAGGGAGAATTCCATTAAAGTCCAAGCGGACAGAGGAAGAACTTCGGCAAAGTGAAGCGAGATTTCGAGAACTCGCTCAGAGGGAGGCACTGCTTAACCGACTTGCCAGTCAGATTCGTCGCTCCCTCGACCTCAATACTATTCTGGAAACCGCCGTTCATGAAATCCGCAATCTATTGCAAATCGATCGATGCTTCTTCCTTTGGTATCGGCCTGACCATGTTCCCCCTTGTTGGGAGGTTATTCAAGAAGCCAAAACTGCTACCTTCCCTAGCCTAATCGGTCACTGCATTCCTGTGATCACATTTGGTCCTTTGACAGCAAGGGTTTTTAACAAGGAAATCACTCGTGTAGACTCTGCCAGGACTTTAAGCGATCCAGCCGAGCGAAAATTCTTTTTTAGTATAGGCTACACGGCTCTGTTAGCGCTGCCCATACACACTACATATGGTGAAATCGGTGTGGTGAGCTGCGGTCACTCTAGTGGTTCAAGACCTTGGCGTGACTCTGAAGTGGAACTGCTACGAGCGGTTGCTGACCAAATCGCGATCGCGATCGACCAAGCTCATCTCTTGCATCAAAGCCGCACTGCTGAAAAAGCTGCCCAAGAGCAAGCAAGCAAGCTAGAATTGGCTTTGCGCGAACTCCAACAGACGCAAGTCCAACTTATTCAGAGCGAAAAAATGTCCAGTTTGGGGCAACTGGTGGCGGGTGTTGCTCACGAAATTAACAACCCTGTTAGCTTTATCTATGGCAATCTCTCCTACGTCAATCAATATGTCGAAGATTTGCTCAATCTAGTTCAATGCTACCAAGAATCGTGTCCCCAACCGACAGCAACAATTCAAGCTTTGACAGAGGAAATTGACCTCGATTTCATCAGGGAAGATTTACCCAAAATCCTGAACTCGATGAAAATGGGAGCCGACCGCATTTCCCAGATTGTTCTGAGCTTGCGAAACTTCTCAAGGGCTGATGAAGCTGAAAAGAAATGGGTGGACATTCACGAAGGCCTTAATAATACCCTGCTGATTCTTGATCACCGCTTGAAAGCCAAACAACTGGACGATCCAGGCATCCAAGTCATTAAAGACTACGGCAACCTGCCTAAAGTGCAGTGCTATCCTGGACAACTCAATCAGGTATTTATGAATATCCTGAGTAATGCGATTGAGGCAATAGATGAGTATAACAAAGAGCGCTCACTTGAAGATATTAAAAACCGTCCCAGTACCATTTGGATTTGCACAGAAGTTTTAGCTGAGTGCAATCAAGTGGTAATTCTAATAGGCGACAATGGACCCGGTATGACATCTGATGTATGTAATCGGTTATTTGAGCCATTTTTTACGACTAAACCTGTTGGTTCCGGTACGGGTTTAGGGATGTCCATTAGCTACCAGATTGTGGTAGAAAAACACCAGGGTCAAGTACAGTGTATTTCTGCACCAGGTCACGGCGCAGCATTCTTAATTTACGTTCCAATTCACCAGTCAAAGAGATTGCCGAGCCAAGAAGCCTATTCATCTTTAAATCGGCTGGAGACCCAATCGGGGTAGAGTGGGGAGGAAAGCCGACAGCTTATTTGTTCATTGTTCATAGTTGATGGTTCATTGCAATGAACATCAACGCCTGAAACCCCGTCTCGTGCTTAGCGGGGAGAAGGTTTCATGAAGATTGGTTTTTATCTTTGTATTTTGAAGCAATAATGGCTGGTTGGTAACAAGATCTCAACCAGCTCAATAGTTAAGGGTAATTAATTACGGGAACTCCCGTCTCAACCAGCTCAATAGCTAAGTGTAATCAATTACAGAGTAATATCTATTCCTAATTCAAACTACAGATAAGTTGATAGCGCGAAGCAATTGCTCTTTGGAAAAAGGCTTAGTCAAGTAGGCATCAGCTCCTTGCTTCATGCCCCAAAGACGGTCAATTTCCTGGTCTTTAGAAGAACAAATAATCACAGGAATTTTAGCAGTAGCTGCAGTGTTCTTCAGTTTGCGACATAGCTCAAAGCCGCTCATTCCTGGCATAACGACATCTGTAACAACGATATCCGGCTGGTGCTCTATCACCTTATTCAAGGCTTCTTTCGGGTTGTTAATACCAATTACAGTGTGACCTTTTTCTCGCAGATAACTCTCCATCAACTGCATCTGAGCGAGGTTATCTTCTACTAGCAGGACTTTACTCATGTCTGGTTATCCTCACAAAATTACTGTAGGGCAAAACTGTGCATACACGGTCTAGAAGCAGCAGCATTAGAGAGCTGACTGCATCAATGAAGCAGATGAGCATTAATTGACAAAGTTGAAAGCTTAATAAAACTTAGCTCCTCATCAAATGATCACCTGAAGAGATTAAGGTTTCAGTAATTTCCAGGGCATTGCCAGACTGATATTCAAACATAGGCAGGCACACTGCACGCACGATCCCAGAGTCGTTGAAAGCGAGAAAAGGCTTTTTCCACCTTAAAAGACTATTTGGCACCAACCGCAGGAACACTGACCAATGGCTTGACAGTGTTTGGCAAATCACCTGTAGAAAGATGTTCTATCTTTCAGGTCAATTCACTAGTACATCCACCGCAGCAGCTATTGTTTGTTACATAGCTGATGGAGATCGTGACTAAACGCTTTTCTCTCGACTCGATATTCTTGCCGCAACGATCTAACGAGTCAACGAATGGTAGAGAGGCACTTAACATAGGAGCAGGGTAGAGATGCACGCTTCGGCGGCGATGCTCGCTATTATACATACTACTCAAAGTAACACATCACGCAAAGCGCTTGTTTGTTGACCTACGCTTCTACCATAACTGAATCTTTTTGAATTGTCGGCTGGATCTATTCGCTGAATTGACTCAGACCAACTCGCTATAGCCAATTTTTAGCGATCTTAAAAGATGGGTACTTTACCTCTGCAAGCTTCTAGTCTCAGTATTAAGATATATGGTTGCTAGGGTCATGCTCAGAATGAGAAGAGTAAAAAGGCAAACAATGTAAGCTAAAGATAAATTGTCTAAGCCTGCTGCTTTAACGAGCCTCGTCAAATCGGGTTGAAACATCGCTGCCGCCATTCCCGTATAGTGCGTCGAAAGTACTGCACCCCCCATAATGCAAGCAGTCGCTAGCTTAGATCCTTTAAGTCCAGACCGTTCACGAAATCTAATGGATAGCTTTAAAGCGACTAGCGATACTAAAATCGCAATGACGACCGAGAGAAAAAATAAATCGGGTTTGTAACGAATAGAAGCAGGCATTTGCATTGCTGCCATTCCTGTATAGTGCATGATGCAAATGCCAAGTCCCATAGAACTGCTACCTCCTAGTAAAGCTGGCATACTAGGCCTGGGACGACAGACAATAAACAAGGCTTGAGCTGAGGCTAAGATGGCGGCAACTAGTGAGATTAGAACAATGACAAAGTTATAGCTAATGAAAATTGGGATCGAAAAGGCGAGCATAGCAATAAAGTGCATAGACCAAATTCCCATACCCATGGACAGTGCGCCTCCCATCAGCCAGAGTCGGCGTGTCAAGCCTTGGGATTTCGTTAGCCGGCTAGAAAGTTCGAGCGCCGTGTAAGAAGCCAATACAGCAATTATCGCTGACAAGAAAACGAGGTAAGGATTGTAGGTAACTGTCATAGTTGTTTAAAGCGTGTCTAATGTAATTTGTCAGTGAAGGGTTGTAATTGTGTTACAGGGCGTGAAGGTTTTAAGGGTACAGGTTCGTAGGTTTGTGGGTTAGCAGGTTCGTAGGTTGGCAAGGCGAGCAAGTGTTATCTACTACAGGTTCAACCTTCAACTTGGGCTACGCCCTGCTGCGCTAACAACCTTCAACTTTCAACCTGGGCTACGCCCCGCTGTGCTAAAAACTTTCAGCAGCGCCAATATTGAATCGACCAACAGACATCTGCAATTTCTCTGCCACTTCTACTGTTGTTCGCAGTGAATCGGAGACTTGGCGAGAGGAATCGGAGGTGAGTTGAGAGGTTTTGGCAATATCTTGCATCAACTCTTTAACAAGTTGAGATGTTTGAGCTTGAGAGACTGTCGCGTCTGAAATGGATTGCACGATTTGATCAATTTGACGAGAAACGTCAAATATTTGCTCTAGATTTTGCTTGGCATCGATAACCATGCGGGTACCATGATCCACTTGAGTTTTACCATCTTGCATCACCTTAATTACTTCTTTGGTACCATCCTGAATCGCCTCAATCACCTGTTCAATTTCTCGGGTTGCATTGGTGACTTGAGTTGCGAGTTCACCGATTTGTTCGGCAACCACTCGGAAACCCTGACCTTCTTCACCCGCACGGCTGGCCTCAATTCCTGCGTTGATCGCTAATAAATTGGTTTGAAGGGCAATTCCCTGAACGATGGAAACTACTTTGGCAATCTGCTTGGATGATTCACTTAGAAGCTTGACTTTGTCAGTCGTTTTGACTACTGTTGATTGCAAATTCAAGATATTCTCTACCGTGCTATCGATCGCTACTCCACCGGCTTCTGCTGCGATCGCAGCCGTGCGGGCAACTTTAGCTGCTTGACCAGCGTTTTGAGCCACCTCTTGGATGGAATACGTCATCTGTTCGACAGAGTCTAGAGTCCGAGTAATTTCATCCGCGTGTTTGAGTGCAGCCAGAGAGAGTTGGCGGACAGAGTGTTCATCCTCTTGGAGGGAATCATTGACTTGAACAGAGGTTCGTTTCACTTGCCAGACAATTTCTCGCAGGCTCTCAATAAGAGAGTTGAAAAAGTCCGCAACGGTACCGATTGTACTTTCTGTAACCTGAGCCCGAACGGTTAAGTCACCTTTGGCTGTGTTTTCAATATCATTGAGCAGATCCAACACTTGGCGCTGAAGTTCTTCTTTTTGCTGGCGTTGTTCGAGAGAAACCCACTCGGCTTTTTGGCGGGCTTGTTCAACTTGCTGAGAAACGGCTTCTGCTGCCTGACGGGCTAATTCAGCATCTTGGCGCGATCGCTCTAGCTGTTCGAGGAGGATGGATTGGTTGAGGGCAAAGCTAATTTGAGCGGCTAACTGTCTGAAGATATCAACTTCATAGTTTTGCCAAACTCGTGGCTGAGAACATTGCTGAGCCCACACCAAAGCGATAACTTCGCCATCTTGTATAATGGGCACTATCATGAAAGCCTTGACTTGAAAGCGTTCTACCAGTTGGCGATGACCCTCTGACAATTGCGCTTCCTGGGTGTTATCGCAAACCCAAGCGTGTCCTATTTTGTATTTTTCCATGTCCCCTGGGGTCAATGGGTTGTCGATGGTTTGCCCTAATGCATGAATCCAACCCGGTGCCACTGATTCTGCCGTGATTGTCCCACTTTCGTAATCAGGATGGAAGCGATAAATCACCACCCGCTCTGTTTGCACCACAATTCGCACCCCTTCAGCCGAGTTGCTGAGGATATCGTCTGAATTTAGTGATTTATAGATACTGCTCGTAAACTTGGCATACAAGCGCAAACGGTCAGCCTCTGCTAACTGGCGACGCGCCTGTTCGGACAAAAAGGCTTCACTAGCCACAATGCTGTCCGCCAAGTCATTAAACGTTTTTGCTAGTTCCCCAACTTCATCGGTGCTAACAACATCAGCCCGGATTTGGCGATCGCCCTGAGAAAAGCTCTGGGCCGTCTGTTTTAACTGTTTAAGGGGTTGAGCAATGGTTCGCCCCAGCCAAACAGCCAAAATGACATCAATCACCAATGTCAGGGCAGATACAGCCAACTGTACCAGTAAACTCTCCCCAAGCAGGTTATTGAGAGCAGTTTCTTCAGTTCCCCGCACTAAAACAGCGATCGGCTGACCCTTAAAATCCGTTAGAGCTTTAGCTGCCATTGTGTAGCTTTGCGTTCCGACAACGGCTCGTTCAGTAACGATTTTGCCCGATTTGGCAACGGCTTTCTCTAGTATTGATGTACCTAGTAGGGGGACACCGGTCTGGGCTTGCTCCACAGAGGGAGCTAGACCTTGGTCTAATGCCGTCGCTAAAGTAAATTTCCCAGAAGATTGGCGGGTATAAACAGCACTGTAACCCCCGCCAAAAGCGCGTAGGGTATTCTCCACTATCGGCAACTTGCCATTCACAATGTCCCCAGCCACCAATGCACCAATAACACTTCCCGTTGCCGAATCCTTAACGGGTGTAACAGTGTAACGAATCAGAGCATCTTGTTTGGTAAAACCCTTAGGAAGTGACGGTGACTCTTTAGCCAATTCAGCCCAACTAACAATTTGGCTGGCTTGAATTTGCTTGGGATTTTTGAATACTTCACTCACTAAGTTGTTCGGATTGAAAGTCTCCCCAGCCCGATTAGTGTTGGCATTAACAATGATTCGCAAATCCTTGCCTACTAAAGTTGCATATTCAATGTTTTCTGCCTCAAGTTCATTACGAAGAACCTGCTTGACTTGAGCCCGCAAATCGGGTGTTAGGCTTTGACCTGTGGTGTGGGTTTTCGCGGCTAGGATGACAGCCGTATTATCGGCTTGACTGCGGAAACCAGTAGCCATTTGGTCAATTTTGATGTTGTAGTTAATGGCTGCAACTGCTAATTCAGCTTCCGCTTGCCTGAGTAACTGCGTTCGCCCCGATGCCACAATCAGTACAGCTCCGACCCCTACAAGCCCAAAAATAGAAATTACTTCTGAAGTAAACAGACCTGTAAGCTGCTTGCCCCTAACCGGTAAGTTAGAGAACCATGGCACATTAGTAGAAGATTGGTGTTCTTGGGAGCTAGAAACACGGGGTTGAAAAACGGACTCTATAATTGGTAATTTGGCTGGTGTCATTCAACTTTTCAACAGTAACGACTTAAGCAATTGGCATCATTGCCGCAGAAGTGTTTGAATACCTTGCAACAGCTATAGACACTAAATACACTATGAATCTCTATGGCTTGATGCCGATGAACAGTAAAAATTTATGCCACTTTGGTTTCAAGATTGAAGAACAGCTGTTGCATGGCTCGAGTGTAGGGTTGCAAGAGAGGTAACTGATTTGGCTGTAGGTGAGCTTTTACTTCATTCACCAACAGTTGCAGCATTTGTCGCACCAGTTCCCAAGTCACATCGACGTTGGGAAAAACCATGACACATAAGGGCATGAGTTCCTGTTCCACCACCGCTATGTTTTTTTCTAAAACACACAGCCATAGGTAAGACTGGAACATTTCTAAGTCGCGAATAGTAGAGGCTGCGACTCCTGGATGTGCGAGTTTTCCCCGACGGCTGCGATGAGTGGGATACAATTGAGCCGCTTGGCGATAGACAGACTGAGCAATCTTATGACTCACAGGTAACATCTGCTGAACTAAAGCTAAGACCGGTGAATCCATCTCATACTTGGCAGCAGCACTACAGACTCGCTGCCAGGGAATGCAAATTTGTTCTTCAAGAAACTTGAAGTAGGGGCTGAGCAACACTTGTTCGGATAGGTTCAGTCGATTGAGCAGTGACTGTGCAGTGAAGTGAAACTGCGTGGAGAGAAAGCCAATAAGGCTCTGATCATGAGCCAATTGATGTTGTTCTTGCAATTGCAGTAATAAGGGTTCTAGTGATCGGGCTAGCTGTTTAATGGCTGATGTTATGCACTCTGTAAAATCATCTTTAGAAAAGTCCTTACCCCCTGTTAATGATTTTGATGCGGCTGTCTGTAATGTTTCTTCTAGTAAAACCTTGGGAATTGACTGCTGCTCGTAAATTTCTATTGCCTTCTCATAAACCTGCAACGTCATTTGGGAGATTTGCTTGGCTTCGGTCAAATTTACAATATTAGGAATATAAGAGAAGAGCATATTCGTCATGATTGCCGCGTACTCACAGTTAATCTGGAGTAAACGTCTTAACTTAATAGCCGTTTTCTTTCGTCCTGCCCCAGAGGCAGCGTCAACTAACTCAGAGACAATCAAGTCATCTTCGGTGGAGGAGAGAATTGATAAATCGGGTACATAACGCTCTGCCCAAAACTGGACAAGGCAATCAACTGAGGTGTTGCTGACAAGGCTAGTATTTACCAGCATGATTTTTTTCCTCAAGATTAAATAGTCGCGCCGAATGAATCAGCACGCTTCAATAGACCTAGAAACGCTGTAAAGTGGCGTTGTTGGAGATTTTCGAGTAGTTTGACAGTCCCAATCCATTTGACAGAGCATTCTGTACTGCTCTTGGGAAAAGGGATTGGTCAAATTGGTAGCAGACCCTTATATCAATTCAAGATTCAAGTACTAAATGCAAATAATTCGCATGATAGTAGGTATGGGAATAGTTTGCGTTTGATATGAAACTATCCCTTGTTCTCAGGTGGTAGACATCAGGTGTACTAGTGTGATTTATACCCTAGAGGTAGTCAAATTCTAGGTTTTTGGAAGAAGCCATCACAAGATCTATGGTTTTAGCACCCGGTCTAACGCTTCAATTCCCGCTGTCGTCCTGATTAGGGGGTAAATTACCGGATTTACGTCTAGCACCGACAGTCAGTTTCTATCAAGGTTTTAATCTTTTGCGTATTTCCCACGATAGCAAATGATATCTAAGTATGAACTCCGTATATTTACTGGTCAATCTCCGTAAAAATACGTAATAGAACTTGCGATACCTCAACTTAGGCAAGGTATTTTGCAAGTTTAGTGGCCCAATATCAGTTAGAGAACTGAGTAGGAAGCCTGATTAGGCTCACTACAGCGCCATTTCCCTAAAAAATCAGCTATCCTGCTTACTCAGTTGCACTTTTTGCTGAGAAGAGGAGCGTACAGAAGGTAGGGACATTCGTTTTTCCCTTTTGTTCTCATCTCCCTATCTCCTCTAAACGGAAAGTGCGATGTAGAGGGGCACAGCGTACCCAGCTGTCCTGCATCACTTCAGGAAGACTGGGTTAGAAAGGGCTTTGGCTCAGTTCTCGCTACTGTCCAAGTCTCAAGAAGTAGGATACTAACCTCTGCTCACCCGTCTGTTCAATTAGGTTCCCGGCTGTCTACCACTACCATCGTTCACCTAGGGGAGACTGAGCGAGGAGAAAACCGCTGTCAATCACATCTCTAATTGTCATAGACCCTGATCCTCAATGAAATCCCCTAAAAGTTAGATACCGAGATCTTCTTAAAGAGAGATACAAACCTTAGCAAATTACTGCTACTTTTTCCAGCTCAAGAGGGAACAGGAAATCCCCATACTTAAAAGCAGGGGATGTGAAGTACTCAGGCTTGCTTCGCTGAAGCCTGAGCTTCAAAAGCAAAACCTTCGCTTCCTGTCTCGTTTGCCGTTGCCACGTTGGGGACTCTTGCGAGTTCGGAACTAAATCCGATGATGGTCTTA
>JBFLZA010000206.1:0-12842 GCA_040756535.1 Cyanobacteriota bacterium | reverse complement strand
CCGCTCGTCTTGAAGGTGGGGACTTCCGCGTTACGTTAAACAAAGAAGTACCTTCAGGTCTAGGTAAATTTACTGAGAGTTCCCATTCTCCGTTGTTCTTAACACCATTGCCCACCTCGATCAGATCAGCAGAACGATAATATGGTCTTGTTCTGTTTGACTGGTTTTATGACTGGCATCTACTCCATACCAACCCAGATTGACAGCCACCGACAGCAATTCCCTGCCTTAGCGAATAAAGCCTATTTTAACTTTGGGGGTCAAGGTACGCTACCTCAAGCTGCGCTGGAGGCTATTCAAAAAGCTTATGAATACATTCAGCAGTATGGCCCATTTTCTGCCGGAGTCAATGCTTGGGTGATAGAGGAAGCCAATAAAACGAGACAAGCGATCGCATTTGAGTTAGGTGCACCGATAGAAGCGATCGCTCTCACTGAAGATGTGACAGTTGGTTGTAACATTGCCATGTGGGGAATTGATTGGCAAGCAGGCGATCACATCCTCCTCACCGATTGCGAACACCCTGGTATTGTGGCTACAGCCCAGGAAATTTGCCGTCGGTTTCAGGTTGAAGTCTCCACCTGTCCCATCCTAGAAACCCTGAATCAGGGAAATCCCACCACCGTTATTGAGCAACACTTGCGAAAAAATACGCGATTAGTGGTGCTGAGTCATCTGCTGTGGAACACCGGCCAAGTTTTACCACTGCGGGAAATTGTTGAGGCCTGCCGCGCTTATTCTACGGATACCTCTATCATCAGAGTTTTGGTGGATGCCGCGCAATCGGTAGGTTCCCTGCCTTTAAATTTGATGGAATCGGGAGTCGATTTCTATGCATTCACGGGACACAAGTGGTGGTGTGGGCCTGAAGGACTCGGTGGACTTTACGTGCGTCCCGATGCGATTGAAAGTCTTCACCCGACTTTTATTGGTTGGCGGGGAATTGTGATCAATGAAACAGGTAATCCTGTAGGCTGGAAACCGGATGCACAGAGGTTTGAAGTGGCAACATCAGCTTACCCACTGTATGCAGGACTACGTGCTGCGATCGCAATTCATCAACAATGGGGAACAGCACAAGAACGCTACGAGCAAATTTGCCAAATCAGTCAGTACCTCTGGGAACGCTTATCCGAGCTAGAGTCTATTCGGTGTCTGCGTACCTCACCCCCCCAAGCCGGTTTGGTTTCGTTTGTCCTCACGAACGGACAATCTCACCTACAGTTGGTACAGTCTCTAGAACAGCAAGGGTTCATGCTCCGCACTCTTGCCAACCCGAACTGCGTTCGTGCCTGCGTTCACTATTTCACTCATCCTACAGAAGTTGATCGGTTAGTGGACGCGATCGCATCGTATCAACTGACGTAACCGGAGTATTGGTCATTCGATTCTAGATTTTAGGGTGGATAAGCGCGAAGCCGTCACCAAGGGTTTTCATCGCCTGAACCCTTTGTGTAGGAGAGACCCAAACGCGAGACTATGGCAATAATGACCAAAAACTAAGCCGTTTGCGCCACTAAATTAATAATAAAGTTCCACCCTATTACGAAGCTGGTGTGAAGTGAAGCCCTTCAATAACTTCCGGTCTTGTCATAACTTCTCCTTATGACCGATGACGCATTTACCCGAATTCACAGGCATGGCTTCTTGAAGATTTTATAAGTCAGCTATTAATTTGTTTGTGTATTTGACTACTTGTAGCTACTTTCATCGTTATACAAGCCGTTCCAAGTTAGTTACAAGGAAGTTACATTTAATGAGTCTTTACGTTGATAAGAATTTACACAATTAAACTTTATGGGTTTTGGATAAAGCCTACGTGAAATTACTAGTAATTTCTCAAGAGAGAATAGTAGGATTCATTGTCAAAAGTTAATAACAACTTTGGAGTGAAGCTCTTAAGTTGTGGCTTAAACTTTCCCCAGATATAAAGGGGGATTCAGCTACTGGCACGCCACCAATCATTAGTAGGTAAGTAGCAGTTACCTACTAATGATGATTTGGGTGATGCTAACAGGAATCAATTGGATTTTAGGAGCCTTTTGATTCCAGCAATTTGACCAGCGAATACTGATACAAACACACCTTCTGAGGAAATTGTAACATGCAAAATATCAAAGAGGCTCAGAGCAACGGACTACATCAGGCGTTCAACTTTAGTAAAAAACTGTGTCACCAAACTCTGGAAAATCGCTACAAAACTTCCAGCACTATCGTCTTTATCGACTCAGCAGTTGATGACTACCAGAGTTTAGTCAATGGTGTAATACCAGAAGCTGAAGTAATTGTCCTCGACTCCACACACGATGGCGTAGTCCAAATCACCGAGGTACTGCAAGGACGCAATGACATTGCTGCTATTCACATCGTCTCCCACGGTTCCCCTGGCTGCTTGTATCTCGGCAACACCCAACTGAACTTCGATACCCTGGAACGCTATGCTAGCCAGTTGCAAGTTTGGGCAACTTCCCTCACCTCCTCTCCTATACTCCTCTACGGCTGCAATGTGGCGGCAGGAGATGCGGGTACTGAATTCGTGCAGCGTCTCCACCAACTGACAGGAGCAGATATTGCCGCTTCTGCTAACCGCACTGGTTCTGCGGCACTAGGAGGAGACTGGGAACTAGAAGTGGTAACAGGCATCATTGAGGCACCCCTAGCATTTCACGCAGAAGTAAGGAAAGCTTACAGTGCAGTGCTTGGCACCTTTATTGTTGATAGCAACCAAGACGTTGTTGATGCTAACGATGGGGTCACGACCCTGCGCGAAGCGATTGAAGAAGCGAACAATCAGGGTGGCAAAGATATCATTGAATTCGACCCTGGGCTAAGCGGACAGACAATTACCCTCACCAATGGTCAGCTAGAGATTACTGATGACCTTTTCATCAATGGTTTGAGCGCTGACAACTTAAGTGTCAGTGGTGGCAACAACTCCCGTGTCTTCCTGATTGACGATGGAAATAATAGCAACCTTATTGACGTTGGGATTGAAGGGTTGACTGTTACCGATGGGCAGACCGTAGGTCTCAACCTGAACGGTGGCGGCATCCTGAATAGAGAAAACCTGACAATTAGCAACAGCACCATCAGTGGCAATACAGCCGTAACGCAAGGTGGAGGCATCTTTAACGATGCCATCCTGACAGTGATTGACAGTACCATTAGCGGTAATACGGCGGAACTCACTAGTGGTGGAGGCATTGTTAACGGAGGTATCCTAACAGTCACCAATAGCACCATCAACGGCAACACAGCAGGTCGCTTCGGTGGTGGTATTTTCGCCGGAAGTCCCTCCGGTGGCTCAAGCCAGGTAACGATCACCAATAGCACCATCGACGGCAACACCGCTGGTGAAGAAGGCGGCGGCATCTTTAGTAGCGGTGGTTCCTCCAACACGTTGGAAATCAGCGATAGCATCATTAGCGGCAACACCGTATTAGGCGACGAATGCGACAAAATCATCGAAAACGGCGGCGGCATCTCTAACAGTGCCAGGATGACGCTGACCAATAGCATCATTAGGAACAACACCGTACAAGGCAGCGGATTAAACCCTGGCGGCGGCATCTTTAACACTGCCAGGATGACGCTAACCAATAGCACCATTGACGGCAACAGGGCGGGGCGCAGCAGCGCTATCGATAACACTGGCACCCTGACACTGACCGACAGCATCATCAGCCACAACATAGGACGTGCTGGAGATACCATCGGTAACAGCGATGAACTGACGGTAATTAACAGTACCATCAGCAACAATAAGTCAGAAGGCGGCGGCGACAGCGGCATCAGTAACATTGGTCCTCTGATGCTGATTGGTAGCACCATCAGCAACAACACAGGTGGAACTGAGGCTGGCGGCATCGATAATAGCGGCACTGTGACGATGCTCAACAGCACCATCAGCGGTAACACAGCAACCGGTGGCGGTGGCATCCGTAATGGTGGTAGTGGTACTGTGACAATAACTAATAGCACTATTAGTGGCAATACAGCGAGTTCCAGTGGTGGCATCGATAATAGCGATAGCGGCACTGTAAAGATACTCAACAGCACCATCAGCGGCAACATAGGAGACAATAGCGGCGGTATCTATAACGGTCAAGGCACTGTAACGGTCACAAACAGCACCATCAGTGGCAATACGGCAACAGGGAACGGCGGCGGCATCTCCAATTACAGTGGCACCCTAACGGTGACCCATAGCACTATTACGGGTAACGTAGCTGATAGTGACGGTAATGGCACTGGTGATGGCGGCGGCATTTATATTTATGACGGCGGTACCGCCGAGGTCAATAACAGCATTATTGCTGGGAACTTTGATAACTCACCCGCACCTAACCCCAGTCATCCTGACGTTTCCGGCAGCTTCACCACCAATAACTTCAACCTGATTGGCAACCCCATCGGTAGCACGGGTTTTGAAAATGATAAAACCTTTGCTTCGGAAGGCATCACAGATATCACGCAGGTACTTGATCCAGTGTTGAGTGATAATGGTGGCCCCACTCAAACTCATGCTCTGGTTTTTGGTAGCCCCGCTATTGATATGGCTTCTGTCGGTGTAACCACTGACCAACGGGGTGTATCTCGCCCCTTTGGCAGCAACCCCGATATTGGCGCAGTTGAATTTGTGCCGCTGTCCAATGTCAGCAACATCACCGTAGATACCTTGGTGGACGAAAATGACGGAGACCTCAGTCCTGGCGATGTTTCCCTGCGAGAGGCAATTCTCTTTAGTAGTGCCGGGGGGACCATTGACTTCGACCCCTGTCTCGCGGGCGGCACCATCACGCTTACCCAGGGCGAACTGGTAATCAACAAAGACCTGACTATTAATGGTTTGGGAGCAGACAACTTGACCGTCAGTGGCAACAACGCCTCCCGCGTCTTCAATATTAATGATGGAGACGATAGCAGCCTCATTGACGTTGTGATTGAAGGGCTGACGATTGCCAATGGATTTACCATATCTCCAGGCGGCGGCATCGACAACCAGGAAAACCTGACGGTGATTAACAGCACCATCAGAGATAACAAGTCAAGCTTCGCCAATGTCGATGGCAGGGGCGGTGGCATCTCGAACGGCTTTGGCTCGGACATCGCGAACCTGACGGTAATCAACAGCACCATTAGTGGCAACAGGGCGGACAGCGCGGGCGGCATCTTTAACGACAGCACGCTGACGGTGATTAACAGCACCATTAGTGGCAACAGGGCGGAGTTCGGTATCGGCGGCGGCATTGAGATGAGGAGCGGTACCCTGACAGTGAGCGGCACTACTATCAGGGACAATTCCGCAGCCAGGGAGGGCGGCGGTATCAATATCGGCGACTCCCCCAACACTTTGATATTGAGCGACAGCACCATCAGCGGCAACTCGGCAGGCAACGACGGCGGCGGCATCTATAGCATTGGCTCCTCCAATACCTTGGAGGTAACTAACAGCACCATCAGTGGCAACTTGGCAGGCAACAGCGGCGGCGGCATTGAGATATCGGAGGGGGGGAACCTGACGCTGACCGATAGCACCATCAGCGACAACACGGCGAAACTCTTCGGCGGCGGTATCTTGAACGAGCAAAGCACCGTGACGGTGACCAACAGCACTATCAGCAGTAACCAGACAGACGAGGAGGACGGCAGCGCGGGCGGTGGCATCTATAACAACCGAGGCACCGTGGCAGTAACTGACACCACCATCAGCGATAACTATGCACGCCTCAGTGGCGGTGGTATCTTTAGCCTCTTAGGCACCCTGACGGTTACTAGCAGTACCATCAGCGGCAACAGGGCGGAGTTCGGCAGCGGCGGAGGCCTCAATACCTTCGGCGGCACTCTAACGGTAACTAACAGTACTATTAGTGGAAACACGGCAGGTACTGACGGCGGCGGTATTGAAAGCTCGCTCAGTAACCTGACGGTGATCAATAGTACCATCACCCAGAACATGGCGGGGGCAAGTCCATTCTCTTCCTTTGCCAACGGCGGGGGAATCTCCTCGTCAAGTGGTGGCACTATCAAGAACACCATCATCGCCGGAAATAGTGTCAAGACGGAGCTAGTAGAAGTTAGCCGTGATGTTTATGGTTTCTTCAACACCACCGACTCCAACTCCAACCTGATTGGTGATGGTACAGGCAGCAACTTCACCAACGGTATCAATGGCAACATTGTAGGCACTAGCTGTAATCCGATTGACCCTCTACTTGGCCGGCTGCAAGATAACGGCGGCCCCACCTTCACCCACGCCCTCCTCGACGGTAGCCCTGCCATTAACGCAGGCAACAATGCCAACATCCCAGATGGTATTACTACCGACCAACATGGTGAACCTCGGATTGTGGACGATACAGTTGACATCGGTGCTTTCGAGGCTGCACTCTTTTCTCCTATAGTGATTTGTTGTTGTGAACACAACGGCGACCCTTGGAACACGACTAACAATCATCAACTCTCAGCTTTCTCTACTGGCATAGATACACAGCTGATTAGCGCAGCGGATTGTTGGGTGTAATTTAGCCCAAAGAAGCGATCGCATCGTATCTCGCTACTTGACTATTGCGTTGAGTCCCCACTCGCTGGGAAACTCATCAATAGCGATCGCTCACTCAGTCTTCATCAATTCTTCACAAATAGGGGGTGACACCCCTCACCCCCGAACGCCATAATAAGACTAGTAGATGCACCCTGATGATCGGGAGAGTTACCACAAGTGGCTCTCTTTTTTTTTTATAGAATACAGTAGGGACACGGCATTGCTGTGCCCAAACGATAAATTTGTTTGTATACGCCCCCTAAGCTAAGGCCAAATCGACCTGTTCGAGTAGAGCTTCTGGTTTTGAGGAATTATCCAGCACAACATCAGCACGAGCAACTTTTTCTGAAAGAGGCAGTTGGTTATTAATACGAGCTTGAGCTTGCTCTTGAGAAAGGTGATCGCGTTCTACAATTCGCTGTAGCTGTTGTTCAGGCAAACAGCTAACCACCCAGGTTTCCGTTACTAAATCAGTCATACCCGCTTCAAACAATAACGGAATGACCAAAACTACAGTAGGAACATCCAACCTCTGGAGTTCTGCGAGGATGCGATCGCGCACATAAGGATGGATTTGTTGCTCCAACCACTGCTTTTCATCAGGGTATCTGAAAATAATCTCACCCAAGTACTGCCGATTGAGCGTGCCATCCGGCAACTTAACCGCCACACCAAAGCGTTCAAAAATTTCACTCAGGATAGGCGAATCGAGTTGCACCGCTTCCCTGGCGTAGATATCTGCATCTAAAACGGGTAGCTGGTGATGGTGTTCCAGGTAATTTGCTGCAGTTGTTTTCCCAGTGCCAATGCCACCGGTCAGACCAATAATTCGTTTCAATCAGACCAATAATTCGTTTCAAGAGGAATAAGTGATGGAATTATACGCTATCAATTAAGAGTATTCACTCGAAAGCCAAAACTCAACCCTAAGAGGATGTCTGAGCAGTATCAGATCCCCCCTAGCCCCCCTTTTTAAGGGGGAAGTCTCTCAAAGTCCTGCTAAAACAGTGCTTTGTTCCTAGAATTCAGGGTTCCCTTTTTTAAAGGAGGAACCCTCTCAAAGTCCCCCTTTTTAAGGGGGATTTAGGGGGATCGAAACTGCATCGACGTAGCAATAGCGACTTTTTAGACAACCTCGTAAAACGTTCGGCTCCATCAGAGCAGCTCTAAAGTTAAGGCAGGAAAACAGGATGCTTACTCAAGCCCCAGTCAAAGACATTATCCGCAAGCAACGAGAATTTTTTGCTACTGGCACCACGAAAGATGTTGATTGGCGCATTGCACAACTCAAGAAACTCAAGCAAGCTGTCGTCGATCACCAAGAGGCAATTGTCAACGCGGTTAAAGCGGACTTAGGACGCCCCGATTTTGAGGCGTATTTTGAAATTGCCTCGATTTCAGAAATCAACTACGCCCTCAAACACCTGAAATCTTGGGTTAAACCAAAGAAAGTATCCACAGGCATCGAACAATTTCCCGCCTCTGCCCGAATTTATCCCGAACCCTTGGGTGTGGTTCTGATTATTTCGCCTTGGAACTATCCGTTCCAGTTGATGATTTCACCCTTAGTGGGAGCAATTGCCGCAGGGAACTGTGCCGTCCTCAAACCCTCCGAAATTGCTGCCAATACCTCTAAGGTAATTGCCGATATTATCCAAAAGAACTTCGACCCTGACTATATTGCCGTTGTAGAAGGCGGCGTGGAAATCAGTCAACAACTTTTAGAAGAAAAATTCGATCACATCTTTTTCACTGGTGGCACTGCGATTGGCAAAGTTGTGATGCAGGCAGCGGCGAAGCATCTTACTCCTGTGACATTGGAATTAGGAGGAAAAAGTCCTTGTATTGTAGATGCGGATGTTGACCTCAAACATACTGCAAAACGGATTACCTGGGGCAAATACCTCAATGCGGGGCAAACTTGTATTGCTCCCGATTATCTTTTAGTCGATCGCCGCATCAAATCCGAACTCTTGACAGAAATCAAAAAATGTGTATTAGAGTTCTATGGAGATGACCCGGCTCAAAGTCCCGACTATGCTCGAATCATTAGCCCCAAACATTTTGAGCGCTTACAATCCTTATTAAAAGAAGGGGAAATTGTCATCGGGGGACAAGCTAAAGCCGAAGAAAAGTTTATTGCTCCTACGGTATTGGATCAGGTGTCCTGGGACTCACTCGTGATGCAAGAGGAAATCTTTGGCCCGATTTTACCGGTACTGGAATACACTGACCTCAAGAATGCGATCGCGCAGATCAACGCTCGACCCAAACCTTTAGCACTGTATATCTTTTCCAAAGACAAACAAAAGCAGCAGCAAGTGTTGCAATCAACCTCCTCCGGTGGCCTTTGTATCAATGACACCGTCATGCAAGTCGCTGCCTCAACTCTACCGTTTGGGGGTGTCGGTGATAGCGGTATCGGGAACTATCATGGAAAGGCTAGTTTTGATGCCTTTTCCCACTACAAGAGTGTCCTCAAGAAAGGCTTGTGGTTCGACCAACGTTGGCGCTATCCCCCGTATAACAATAAACTTTCGCTGATCAAGCGAATTATCGGATGACGGAAAATAGAATTGTAGCCTCTTGTTCTGTGTTTAACCTTGAGTTATACCCAAACCTCCCAATCCAATACCACGCCTGGTAGTCCAACCCCCCAAACGCGCAAAGACCAGCAGGAAACTCAGTTCAACCGCACACGCGCCAGTTTGCGGCAAGCTTTGTCCTGGTATTCCAACTTGCGCCGCCATCGTGATCATCTCCCCGATGTGGAACTGCAAGCGGCATTGCGTTCTGAAATCGAGGCGTTGAAATCTGCTTTAGATAAACTCGACCAATCCGTCATTCGCATTGCTGCTTTTGGTTTGGTTAGTCGCGGCAAATCCGCCGTCGTCAATGCCTTAGTCGGACAAAAAATTGTGCAAACGGGCCCGCTTCACGGTGTCACTCAATGGCCCCGTTCCGTCCGTTGGACTCCCAGCGCGGAAGGGAAGGTGCAGGTTGAGTTAATTGATACACCGGGATTGGATGAAATTCAAGGTGAATCACGGGCGCAGATGGCACGGGAGGTTGCTACACAAGCGGATTTAATTTTGTTTGTCGTGGCCGGTGATATTACGCGGACTGAGTATCAGGCGCTGTGCGAACTGCGGCAAATGCAAAAGCCGATGATTTTGGTGTTTAATAAAATCGACCTCTATCCCGATCAAGATAGAGAGGCAATTTACCGGCAGTTGCAACAACTGGGTACAGGAAGTCCAAAAGATCGGCGTCTGCAAAAGCTGTTGTCCGAAGATGAGATTGTGATGATTGCGGCCGAACCCGCACCGATAGAAGTCCGAGTGGAGTGGCCGGATGGTCGAGTCAGTTATGAATGGGAGACACCGCCGCCTCAGATTGATGAGTTGAAGCAGAAGGTTTTTAAGGTACTCAACCAGGAAGGGCGATCGCTTTTAGCCCTCAATGCCCTATTTCAAGCCCGAAATGCGGAAGCGAGTATCGCCAAAAAAACCTTAGAACTCCGCAGGGCTGAAGCAGAAGACTTAATCTGGCGCTTTACCAAGTATAAGGCACTGGCAGTCGCGCTGAATCCGATTGGGGTACTGGATGTCTTGGGGGGTGCTGTCGCAGATTTAGCACTGATTCGTTCCCTGTCCCGGTTGTATGGGTTACCCATGACTAGCTACGAAGCGGGTAAACTGTGGAAGAAGATTGTAGTCAGTTCTGGTGGTTTGCTGCTGGGTGAACTGGGTAGCAGTATGCTATTTGGGTTAGGCAAAAGTGCCTCTGCCGTTGCCAGCACGTTTGATAGTGCAACAGGTTTGACGGCTTATGCAGGAAGTGCGATCGCACAAGCTGGAATTGCCGGTTATGGGGCTTATGCTGTAGGTCAAGCAACGCAGATATATTTGGAACAAGGCTGTTCTTGGGGAGAACTCGGTCCCAGTACAGTAATTCAAGACATTCTCAATCAAGTAGACTCTGACACGATTCTCTATCGTCTCCGGCAGGAATTAGGACAACAACTGGAATTATGAATTATGAATTATGAATTACAGGAGAATTCAGGAGTCAGGAATCATATCATTTCCGTTGGCATCGAAATTCACTGAAATTTTGCTCCAAAACCTCTGCGTTCCTCCGCGCAAACCTCTGTGACCTCTGCGTTAAAAAAATACCATTCCAATAGTAACGGATTCCATATCATATCTCTTGTAGGATGTGCCGGAGAGTCCGTCCAGCCCCTACGACAGCTTAACAATCATCCTAAAGAATGATGATACTAAAAGCATCATCCCCAATATCCCTGCGAATTTGATAAATAGCCTGATAAACCTTAGCTACAACCATAAAACTTGGTCTTGAATCCGGTAAAAAATATAGATTACCGAAAGTTCCAATATAGGAAGGTTGAATCACTTTATTAGGATTTCTTCTCAGAGGGTAATCCCAATCTTTGAATTCTTTCTCTAGAGCAACTATTGGCTGTTGAGGGTCAGATAAAGCAAAAACTTCAAAGTGCAGAGTTCCTGAATAATATACACCTGTATGCCACCCTCTAGGTTCATTTTTTGCGAACTCCGTTCCAAATCGTCGCCGTTTCACACCCTTGAAATTTGTTACCGAAAGTTTAGCTTCATACTCTTTATCATTACTCTTAAACCGAATAATCTCCATTACCATTTCAGGTAAGGGAGCCTTTTGGGCTACTTCATAGTCTAATTGCTGCTGCAAAAAATCCTGGATTCGCTTGGGCAATTCTCCTGGAAGTTTCGGATTTAGGGCGATAAATTTCTCATAAAGGATTGGCTTTAAAGATAAGGTACTAGGGTTTAATGACCAAACATATCGTCCTTCTTTTTTTCTTTTAGGAGACCAAGGAAAGACATAAAATGGAGAGGATGGAGCAAAGATAACTTCGTCAGGTTTCTGCGAAGTAGTGTAATATCTCGCACCTTGATCAAACCAAGACAAAGGCTCAAAATGAGTAATCTTATCCTTCCCTACTTCAACTTTCCACGGGCTTTCAATCGCTGGTATGGGTCTGCTAAATAGATAAAATAATAATAATAAAGGCAAGATTAATGAAAAAATAATACTAATAATAATCTTCTGCCTAACCCTGATTCTCCGCAACTGAATTCGACTCCTAAAGGGTGAGGGTGTATAAAAATAGAATTATAGAGAAAATATAAGGGCGCGGCAATGCCGTGCCCCTACCGTCCTTTATACAAAGAGAACTGCTATAGCCTATTCCTCCCTATAGCCAGACTAAATAAATTGTAATAAATTTGTATTTTATCTGTGTGTATCTGTGGTTTATTTTTCTCACGAATCCTTGAAGACTGCACCCTAGAATTGTAGGGGCAATTTTTCAATCGCCCCTACTGCTTTTAATATCGGCTTTTTGCTAATCCTGGAGATTTTCAAGATTATTATGCAGAAGTATCAGTGCTATTCGCTGATTTCAGCTTGGGCACGGTTCAACATAGCCTCTTTTAAGTGTTCGTCGTTGTGACGCTGTTGGGCTACTAATTCTCGTGCTTGCTTTTCAGTAAGGTTATTGGCATCATCAGGATTGTTCACCTCAGCTTCTGCACGGTCTAACATTGATTCTTTGAGATGTTCGTCATGCTGACGATGCTGTGTTAGCAATTCTCGTGCTCGTTCTTCTGTACTCATATTTTTTCTCCCTGCAACAACAGGCTTCTGTTCTCAGATTTACACGTTTCTAGTTAAACAGTAGCGAAGGAGACAGAAAAATTCATAACTCTAAAGTAATAAGAGCGCAAAAAATGGCTGGCTAGATAATTAGTGCGATGGTAAGCGATCGCTTCGTGGTGTTATCTATCCCCTGTTGAACTCTTGTCACGCAAGTGAGAGGCCGCTAACTGGGTAATTTGTTTAATGGCGGCCAAATCAGGAGGTTGAATTTGACTATCCATTCCTAACCAAAGTAGATATTCGATATTACCAGCAGGGCCAGTCAGGGGCGACCAAGTTAAGCCTTTATACATCCAGCCTAACGGTTGAGCGGCTTCTAAAACTTGTGCGATCGCATTAGCATGATCATTAGGGTCACGTACTACGCCTTTTTTCCCCACCCGTTCACGCCCCACCTCAAACTGAGGCTTCACCAGCAACACCACCTCACGCGGTGGTTGCAGTAGATTCCACAACGCCTCCAGAATTTTCGTCAGGGAAATAAACGAGACATCCACAACACCTAAATCCGCATATCCCTCCTCTGTCTCCCCCCCTTGATAAAGAGAAGATAATCCTTCTGCTGTCTCCCCCC